>JADGGM010000131.1 GCA_019689955.1 Gemmatimonadaceae bacterium | reverse complement strand
CCGGCGGGAAGGTTTGCCGGGGGGTGTCCAGGGGGCGTAGCTCAGTTGGGAGAGCGCGTGAATGGCATTCACGAGGTCAGGGGTTCGATTCCCCTCGCCTCCACCTGGCGGCCATGGGCCGAACTGGCAGTCGGCCCGTGGCGCCTCTGGGAGCCGGCAGGGACGGCAGGCCGGGCTCCATTTCCTCGCGGGAATAGCTCAGTTGGTAGAGCACAACCTTGCCAAGGTTGGGGTCGCGGGTTCGAGTCCCGTTTCCCGCTTCATGTAGGAGAAGGACGCGGGACGGGGAGGTTGGGAAACGCAGGGGTGGCGGTGGCACCTGCTTGGGCGGTTAGCTCAGTTGGTTAGAGCGCCACGTTGACATCGTGGAGGTCACAAGTTCGAGTCTTGTACCGCCCATGACGAAGCGAGTTGTCCGGCTTGACGCGATGTTTCTGTGCGGCTAGCTTGCGCGTGCACACGGCGGGTGTGTCTCCGCAGCATGAGACGCGTCCGCCGTCGTAGCTTGAACGACGCGGCACGACGTTCGGCACCACGGCGTCGGTGACGCGAGCCGGGAAACCGGCGGAGTAGTAGTGGCAAGACAATAGGGCGCCCGTAGCTCAATTGGATAGAGCATCTGACTACGGATCAGAAGGTTGGGAGTTCGAGTCTCTCCGGGCGCGCCATGACGGCGAGGAGCACCGTAACACCTTGTATGACGCCGTCGGCGGGGCGTGGCGCAGCCCGGTTAGCGCGCCTGGTTCGGGACCAGGAGGTCGGTGGTTCAAATCCACTCGCCCCGACCATTCACGAAAGGAGCCGACGCGCTCCTTTTGTGCTTTTGGTGAGCATCGTCGTTAGGTTACACACGGTGGCTGCTGCATAGATCGAGGTTGCGCGAGTAGCTCAGCTGGATAGAGCGTCGGCCTCCGGAGCCGAAGGTCGTGGGTTCGAATCCCGCCTCGCGCATGACACGCCGGTCCCGCTCGGGCCTCGAGGCCCGAGCGGGTTTTTCGTGCGTCGCACCGTGCGCGGCGATCGCCGAACGCCGCTACACCGTGGCCAGCCGCCGCTCGAGCTCCTTGCTCGTGGCGTCCGCGAGATAGAGCGACGTCCCCGGCTGATGCCGGCGCCCGCCCTCGGCGAGGGTCCCCGCGTCGACCGCGTCGAAGCCGATCTGATCGATGAGCTGCGCGACCACACGCTTGGCCTCGGTGTCGTCCCCGGAGATCGGGAGCGCGATGCGGTCCGAGGCGCCGCGCGGGCGGCCGAGGTCGCGCAGGTGCTCCCACCGAATCGAGTTGAACGCCTTCACCACGCGCGCCCGACGCAGATGCGTCTGGAGCATCTCGCTCGACGTCGTGCGGTTGGTGTCGAGGTCCTCGAAGTGGCCGTCGCGCTGCGGATAGTAGTTGTTCGTGTCGATCACGATCTTCCCCGCGAACGCGTCCGCCGGCAGCTCCCGATAACGGCCGAAGGGGATCGAGACGACCACGACGTCGCCGAACGCCGCGGCCTCGCGCGACGTGACCGCGCGCGCCTTCGGGCCGAGCTCGGCGACGAGGTCCTTCAGCGTCTCGGGGCCGCGCGAGTTGCTGATCGCCACCTCGTGCCCCGCGCGCGTGAACAGCATGGCCAGCGTTCCGCCGATGTGGCCGGCGCCGATGATTCCGATGCGCATGTGCCCTCCTCGTCTCGGTGTGCGGCTCGGCGATGCGAGTCGCTTGCCACGCTAGAACCGCGCGACGCACCACGAGGTTTCAGGCTGCGTCGGCCAGCGCCGCCGGTACCCATTCGGGATTCGGGATCGCACCATGTTTCCGGCGCGCCACGCGGATCGTATTTTCTTGGCGATCAGCAGGCCCATGCGGCTCGCCGCCTTCCCTCGACGTGGAGCTCCCGTGATCTCGTCCTCCATGCGCTCAGTGCTCGCGTTCTCGGTGCTCACGCTCTCGGCGCGCGCCACCGGTGCGCAGACCTCCGCTCCCCCCAGCGCGCCCGCGGCACCTGCGGCCCCCAGCGCGTCCACTGCGCCCGCGGACACGAGCAACTATCCGCTCGTTCGCCAGTTCCTCGAAGCCTCGCAAGCGGCCACGGTCGCGTATCGCGCGGTCGAGGCGTCGCTCCCCGGGCAGCGCGCGGCGAACCCACAGATCCCGGAAGCGTTCTGGACCGAGTTCCTCGCCGAGGTGAAGGCGGGGATGCCGCAGCTCGTCGAGCGCCTGGTGCCGATCTACGCGTCGCGCTTCTCACCCGACGAGCTCACGCAGCTCATCGCGTTCTATCAGAGCCCGGTCGGCAAGCACCTCGCGGAGGAGCAGGCGAGCATTGGGCTCGAGAGCATGCGCGCGGGGCAGCTCTGGGGCGCGGAGATCGGCGCGCAGGTGGTGAAGCACCTGACGGAGCAAGGGGTCGTCCTGCACTGACCCGCAGGCGCTCCGCTACTCGTACCGGAGCGCCTGCATCGGGTCGATCCGCGAGGCGCGGAGCGCGGGGACGTAGCCCGCGCCGAGGGCGACGAGCGTGAGCACGACCGCGGCGATCACGATCGTCACCGGGTCGTACCCCTGCAGCTCGAAGAGGAGCGAGCGCGCGGCCCGTCCGAGCGCGAGGGCGCCGGCGATGCCGATGACGCCGCCGACGAGCGTCATGAGTCCGACCTGGCGGAGGACCATCGCGCGGACGCGCCCCGCGTCCGCGCCGAGCGCCATCCGGACGCCGATCTCGCGCGTGCGCTGGGCGACCGAGTAGGCGAGCACGCCGTAGAGTCCCACGGCCGCGAGCACGGTGGCCAGCACGGCGAAGGCGGCGGAGAGCGCGCTGATCATCCGGTCGAGGAACACGTTCTCGCGCGCTTGCTCGGGCACCGTCTTGAGGTTCTCGACCGGGAGGTTGGGATCGAGCCTCGCGACGAGCTTCGGGATCGCCCGCATCACCGCCTCGGCGCCGTGCGGGGCCCGCACGTAGAACGTGATCTCGCCGACGATCGAGTCCTGGCGGTACGGCAGGAAGTACAGCGGCGGGACCTCGTCCTTCACCTGGCTGTACTTGGCGTCGCGCACGAGGCCGACGATCTCGATGTCGAGCGGTCCGTCACGTGTGTTCGACATGTGCTTTCCCACCGCGTCGCGCCCGAGCCCGAACTTCTTTGCGAACGCCTGGTTGACGATGGCGACCTTGGGGCGGCCGATGTCGTCGGCGCGCGTGAGCTCGCGCCCGGCGAGCAGGGGGACGCCCAGCGTGCGGAAGTAGTCGGGGCCGATCTCGTTGTAGTTCGAGTTGGCATCGGTGTCGGGGCCGCGCTGGAACCCTTCGACGGAGACGTTGTTCCCCCAGTTGTCCCCCGAGAGGATTGCGACCACGGAGGACGAGACGTTCGTGACGCCGGGGATCGCGGCGAGGTCCTGTTCGAGCTGCTCGAACAGGGCGCGCGAGCGCGCGGGCGGGTAGCCGTTGAGCACCGGGGAGATGCCGAAGGTGACGAGGCCATCGGGACGGAGGCCGAGGTCGACGCGGCTCACGTTCTGGAGGCTCCGCACGAAGAGCCCCGCGGAGATGAGGAGCGCCATCGAGAGCGCGATCTGCGCGACGACGAGCGCGGTACGGAATCGCGAGGCCGCGCGCGCCCCCGAGTGTTTCCCGGTCCCCGCGCGGATGGTCGACGCGAGGTCGGGGCGCGTGCTGTGCAACGCGGGGAAGAGACCGAAGAGCATCCCGGTGCCGATCGAGAGCGCGGCGGTGAACGCGAGCACGGAGGGGTTCAGCGCAAAGTGGAACGCCAGGTTGCCGTCGCTGGGGAGGATCGCGGCGATCGACCGGAGGGTCCAGTGCGCGACGAGGAGGCTCGCGAGGCCGCCGAGCGCGGCGAGCACGCACGACTCGACGAGGAGCTGCGTCACCACCTGCCGCCGGCTCGCGCCGAGGGAGAGCCGGACCGCCATCTCGAGGGAGCGCCCCGCGCCGCGCGCGAGGAGGAGGTTCGCGATGTTGGCGCACGCGATCAGGAGGACGATCGCGGTGATGGCGAGGAGGAGCAGGACGGGCGTCCGGGCTTCGTGGGGGACGAAGCTCTGCCCGCGCCGCCCGTCCTCGACCGTCGCCGCCTTGGCGCGGAACTTGGCCATGGTGGCTTCGCTCATGTCCTTCTGGAGCGGCGCCTCGACGTCGTTGATGATCGGCCGGTAGACGGCGTTGAGCGCGGCGCGCGCCTGCTCGATCGTGGCGCCCGGAGCGAGGCGGGCGAAGAGGTACACCCAGTAGCTCCTCCGGTTGTCGAAGTCGTGGAACCAGGGGTTCATGACTCCGCGCATGGTGATGGGGACGAACACCATGGGCTGGAAGCCGACCGAGGTCCCTTTGAAGCCCTCCGGCGCCACGCCGACGACCGTCATGGGGTGGCCGTTGATGACGATCGTCTGGTTCAGCACCCCCGGATCCCCACCGAGCTGCGTCTGCCAGAAGCCGTAGCTCAACACGGCGACGTAGTTCGCGCCGATGGTCTGGTCGTCCGATGGGCCGAGGAGGCGGCCGAGCGCGGGGCGGAGGCCGAGCACCGGGAAGTACGAGCCCGAGACGAGCTCCCCACCGCCGTTCAGCGTCTGGTTGTGGTAGGAAATGTTCGCCCCGAACGCCACGTGCCCCGCGATGCCGCTGAACGCCGTGTGTGCGCGCTCCAGGTCGCGGAACATCGGGTAGCTGAACACGTGGTCGCAGCTCCCCGCGATGTTGCACGACTGCGAGCCGGGTTTGGGGCCCGGGGCGCCGAGGTTCACCAGCCGCTCGGGCTCCCACACGGGGAGGGGGCGGCGCAGGAGCTCGTCGAACATCGAGAAGATGGCGGCGTTCGCGCCGATTCCGAGCGCGAGCGACGTGATGGCGACGAGAGTGACGAAGGGGGTCTTGAACAGCGTGCGGAAGGCGAGCCTGAGGTTGCGCATGGATCTCCCGACGGTGACCGAGCCCTGAGCGACGTGGTGGCTGTCTCTTCCCGACCCTACGGGCGACCTGCGCTCGCGTTTCAGCGGCGGGGCGAGGGGTCATGTAATGGACACTCGCCGGGCGGAAAGGGTTGGACGCGGCGCGGCCCGCGCTTGCGGCCCCGGTGGTTCGCGGCCGATCTTGGGGATCACCTCAGCCCGGTGAGCGGCATGCCTTCCAGAGCCTACCAGCTCCTCGGCGCCCTCGCCCTCGCGGCCATGACCGCCTGCACGTCGCGCCCCGGCCGGGGCACGGACACGGGCGGGCGAGACACGTCGTTCGCCGCCGTGCAATCGCGCGGCCGGGAGGTGATGGGGGTCGACCAGTACACGTCGACCCACGTGTTCGAGGACCTTCCCGACGGCGGGCGCATCGTCCTCGACCGCGACACGAGCGACGCGGCGGGGGTCGCGACCATCCGCCGCCACATGCGCGACGTCGCGGCGGACTTCCGGGCCGGCGATTTCACGAAACCGTTCCAGGTGCACGCGCGCGCCGTGCCGGGGACGGACGTCATGGCCGCGCGGCGCGATGCGATCACGTATGACGTCGTCGACCGCCCGCGCGGCGCGGAGGTGCGCATCCACAGCACCGACAGCGCCGCCGTCGCCGCGATCCACGCATTTCTCGCGTTCCAGCGGAGCGATCACCACGCGGCGGGGCACGAGCACGGCCGCGACATGCCGCCCATGCCTCCCCGCTGACGCGTGCCCGACGTGCCGATCCGCCATCTCGCCGCCGCGCTCTGTGCGCTGATCATCCTCCCCAAGGTGACGTGGGCGCAGGACGTCACGTACGACGCCGCAACCCACCGCTGGACCGTACAGTCGGGCCCTACGGTGTACCGCCTCGCGGCCAGAGGTGACACGCTCGTGGTCGACTACATCGGGCCCGCTGCGCGTGCGACGTCGTGGAGCGCCGACTCGTCCGCGCCCCCGCGCTACGATCTCGCGGGGCTCGCCGACGGCCGATCGCTCGCGCCGCCCGCCCTCCGGCTCGCGGGATACACGACACGAACCATCGCCCCGGGCGTCGCGGAGCTCCGCTTCACGCTCGGCCACCGGACGCTCCCGCTCGAGATCGATGCGGTCTACACGGCGTGGGACTCGACCGGTGTGGTCACGCGCGATCTCACGCTGATGAATCGCGGCTCGCACACCGTGCACGTCGACGCGGCCCCGTCGCTCGCGTGGGACCTCCCCGCGGGCGACTACACGCTGCGCTACCTCTACGGGAGCTGGGGGCAGGAGCGTCAGCTCGGCGTCGAGTCGCTCGGCGCGGGCGCACGCGTGTTCGACCAGACCTCCGGCCGCTCGACGAACGGCTACGTCCCCTGGCTCTCGCTCCGCAACAAGACCGTCGGCGTCGAGTATCTCGCCGACCTGGCGTGGTCGGGGAACTGGACCATGCGCATCGAGCGCCGCCCGGGGACGGGAGACCGCACGCTGCGCACGCAGGACGTGCACGCGACGCTCGGGCTCCGCCCGGATGCCGGCGGCGCGATCGCCCTCGCACCCGGAGACACGCTCGTGCTCCCACGCGTCGCGCTCACCGCGTCGGACGGCGACCTGGACGACGCGGCCAACCAGCTCCACCGCTACGAGCGACGCTACGTGGTCCCGCGTTCGTCGTCCAATCGCCCGCTCCTGGTGCAGTTCAACAGTTGGTACCCGCTCGGCCCGGACGTCGACATCGCGAGCACCGAACGCACCGCCGATGCCGCGGCGGCGCTGGGCGCGGAGGTCTACATCCTCGACTCCGGGTGGTACACGAGCGGCGACTGGAGCCGAACGCTCGGCGACTACGAGCCGGATCGCACGAAGTTCCCGCACGGGCTCGAGGAGCTCGCGCGCTACGTGCACGGCAAGGGGATGAAGTTCGGCCTCTGGATCGAGATCGAGAACGTCGGCACCGCGTCGCGCGTCTTCCGCGAGCACCCCGACTGGTGCCTCTCGTACGAGGGGGCACCGATCGTCACGGCGGACCGATGCCAGCTCGACTTCGCCAAGCCCGCGGTGCGCGCGTGGGCGAGCGTCACCGTGGAGCGCCTCGTGCGCACGTACCATCTCGATTGGATCAAGATCGACTACAACATCGACATCGGCGACCGGTTCGATCCAGCCGACACGAGCCGCGCGGGACGACGTCTGTACGATCACGTCGCGAGCTACTACCGGTGGCTCGACGCGCTACGCGCCGCGCACCCCGAGCTGGTCGTGGAGAGCTGCGCGAGCGGGGGGCTCCGCTTCGACACGGGGATCATGGCGCACGCCCACACCACGTGGATCTCCGACGACGTCGACCCCGTGGCCTCGCTCCAGCTCGCGTACGGGTGCACGCTCCAGTTCCCGGCGGAGATCTGCAACCACTGGATGGTGGGCGACACGGACCACGGCGAGGTGAAGCCCGGGGGCGCGCCGGGGTGGTGGGACTTCATGTTCCGCGTCCCGATGACCGGGCAGTTCGGGATCTCGAGCCGCATCACCGAGTGGGGCCCCGCGCTCCGCGAGCGCGCCGCGGCCAACGTCGCGCTCTACCGGCGCATCCGTGGGACGATCGCCGGCGCTGACGTGTACCACCTGACG
>JADGGM010000130.1 GCA_019689955.1 Gemmatimonadaceae bacterium | reverse complement strand
CGAGGCGCATAAGAGCCACCTCCCCCCGCCTCGCACGCGGCCCCGCGTACGCCCACCAGGTCCGCACCGAGCGCGCGCGCGGTGGCGAGGTCCGCGGCGCGGAGCTGCCCCGCGAGCCCTACCGTGAGCGCGGCCGCGCGCGCCGCCGCGGCCCAGGCGCGGATCGCTGCCTCGTCCATCAGATCGAGCACCCCGCCCCCGTCCTTGAACGCGGTGTCGAGGAGTACCCCGATCGCCCCGCCGCGCGCCGCGGCCTCGACGATCGTCTCCGGAGGGGCGGCGCCGGCGCGCGGCGCGTCGGCGTAGGCGACCGCCACCACACCGCTCCGCTCACTCACCATGCGCACCCCGCGCACCGCCGCGGCGATGAGCGCCTCCACGGGCCGCGGATCTGCGACCCCGGCGAACCCCACCTTCACGTAGGCGAGCCGGTGCGCCGCGGCGGAGCGCGCCGCCCGCTCGATCTCCAGCTCGTCGCTCGCATCCCCCAGCGCAGCGCTCACCGGGCGGGCTCCCTGCACCGTGTCGACGATCGCGCGCAACGCGCCCTCGGACACCGCGCCCAGCGCCCCGCGCGCAGGGTCCTTCGCGTCGATGATGTCTGCCCCGCCGGCCAGCGCGTCGCGCGCTTCGGCGGCATCGGCGACGCTCACGAGCAATCGCACCTGCATCCCCCTTGTGTCGGTCCCCCAGCTCGCGTATAAGCGACGGGAAGGTTACGCTACCTCACCGTCCTGCAGGAGGCAACCGGTTGTCCCACCCCATCGATGGTGGTGAGCTGCGCGTGCCCGGCGCCGACGCGGAGCTCGCCGGGTCGATCGTGGTCGTGACGGGTGCCTCGACGGGCATCGGGCGCGCGATCGCGCTCGCCATGGCTCGGGCCGGCGCCGACGTCGCCATCACGTATCGGTCCGAGGAAGACGCCGCGCACGCGGTCGCCGCGGAAGCCGGCCGGCTGGGGCGCCGGGCGCGCGTCTTCCAGCTCGACCTTGCGCACCCTTCCTCCATCGCTCGGCTCGCCGACGACGTGCGGAGCGCCTTCGGCCGCGTCGACGTCTGGGTCAACAACGCCGGCGCAGACATCCTCACCGGGGCCGGGGCCGCGCTCTCGATCATCGAGAAGCTCGACCTCCTCCTCACCGTCGACCTCCGAGGCACCGTGCTCGCCTCCTGGGAGGCGGTCCGCATCATGCGCGAACAGGGTACGGGCGGGGTGATCCTGAACATGAGCTGGGATCACGCCCTCACAGGGATGAGCGGCCGGAACCCGGAGATGTTTTCCGCCGCAAAAGGTGGGATATTGAGCTTTAGTAAGTCGCTCGCCCGATCCGTGGCGCCCGACGTGCGGGTGAACATCCTTGCCCCCGGCTGGATCGAGACGGAGTTCGGCAGCGAGCTGGACCGTGAACACTACCAACGCGTCGTCGCATCGACACCGTTGAAGCGGTGGGGGACGCCGGAAGACGTCGCCGCGGCGGCGGTCTTCCTGGCCTCACCTCGCGCCGCGTTCCTCACCGGGCAGACGCTGCTCGTGGGGGGCGGGATCGTCATGTGAGACGACGGACAGGAGCCACGACATGCCGACGACGAAAGAACGCACGTACAACGAGTCCGAGATCGCCCAGCGCCTGGAGAGTCTTCCCGGGTGGTACTACGAGGACGGGTGGATCCGGCGCCAGTACAAGACCGACGGCTGGCCCACGACGCTCATGCTCGTGAACGCGATCGGCTTCCTGGCCGAGGCGGCGTACCATCACCCGGACCTCACGGTCACGTGGGCCAAGGTGTGGGTGAAGCTGCAGACGCACTCCGCGGGCGGGATCACGGACAAGGATTTCGAGCTGGCGCGCGCGATCGAGAACGCGGTCCTCTGGCGCCCGACCGGCGGCGCGCTCGAGGGGACGCCGAACAAGTTCGTGCGCGGCGGCGACACGAAGTAAGCCGACACTGCTGCCAGGGGGGGACGGGTGGAGCGCTCCGCGGCGCCGGCCCACGTGCTGTTCGTCACGGGGAAGCTGGCCGAGCCGGCGCTGCGCCGCACGATCGCGGCCATGGCGCCGCCGTTCGCGTACGACATCGCCGTCATGCCGATCACCGTGGCGGCGCTCATGACCACGCCGTGGATTGCCCAGCGCCTCGAGGTCCCCGTCCCCCCGGGCACGGACCTGGTCCTCCTCCCCGGGCTGTGCGAGGGGGACGTCGCGCCCGTCGCGGCCCGAAGCAACGTCCGCACGGAGAAAGGGCCGAAGGACCTGCGCGAGATCCCGGAGTACTTCGGCCAGGGCGCGCTCCGCCGCGATTACGGGGCGTGGGACATCGAGATCATCGCCGAGATCAACAACGCGCCCAAGCTCTCGCGCGACGAGATCCGCCGCGAGGCGGAGCACTTTCGCGAGTCGGGGGCCGACTACATCGACATCGGGTGCACCCCCGGGGTCCCGTTCCCGGAGCTCGGCGCCGTCGTACGCGAGCTGGTGGACGCGGGGATGCGGGTGAGCATCGACACCTTCGACCGCGACGAGATCCTCACCGCGGTCGATGCCGGCGCGTCGCTCGTGCTCAGCGTCAACGGCTCGAACCTCGACGTCGCCCGCGAGCTCGCAGGGCGCGACGTGCGCGTGGTGGTGATCCCGGACTTCGGCGCGTCGATCGACACGCTGGGGCCGAGCATCGAGGCGCTCGAGCGGTGGGGGGTGCCGTACCTCATCGACCCGGTGATCGAGCCGATCGCCTTCGGCTTCACCGCGTCGATCGAGCGGTACGCCGAGGTGCGGCGGCGCTACCCGAACGCCGAGATGATGATGGGGATCGGGAACATCACCGAGCTGACGGCGGCCGACAGCACGGGGGTGAACGCGGTGCTCATCGGGATCTGCCAGGAGCTCGGGGTCCGCGCGGTGCTCACCACCGAGGTGATCGGGTGGGCGCGCGGCGCGGTGCGCGAGGTGGACGTCGCGCGCCGCCTCATGCACTACGCGGTCCGCAAC
This sequence comes from Gemmatimonadaceae bacterium, assembly GCA_019689955.1. Lineage (GTDB taxonomy): Bacteria > Gemmatimonadota > Gemmatimonadetes > Gemmatimonadales > Gemmatimonadaceae > JADGGM01. Next base: position 4,560 of record JADGGM010000130.1, on the reverse strand, counting down.
GCGGTCCCGCCCAAGCGCATCGATGACCGCCTGGTGACGATCAAGGATGCGAGGATCCTCGAGTACAGCGAGCAGGAGCTGCGCGACCTCCAGGCGCGGATCACCGACCCGAACTTCCGCATCTTCACCGACCGGTCCACGATCACGGTGCTCAACCGCGACAAGTTCGTGCGCGGGACGGACATTCAGGAGATCTTCGCGCAGCTCGATGTCACCGAGGCCACGCACGCGTTCTACCTGGGGAAGGAGCTGGCGAAGGCGAAGCTCGCGATCACCCTCGGGAAGACGTACCGCCAGGAAGGGACGCTGAACTGGGGGTACCTCACGCCGCCGGACGAGCCGACGTCGGAGCACGTGCGCCTCACGCAGCGCTCCGAGCGGAGCGCGCGCCGCCGGCGGGAGCGCTCCGAGGGAGGGGGGACGGGATGACGGCGTCGCTTCCGATCGTCGAGGAGCTCTCCCCGGCGCCGGACCCTGTCGATTGCTGCGCGCGCTTCCACGGTCTGCCGTATCTCCTCTTCCTCGACAGCGCGCGCGATCCGGACCGGCTCGGCCGCTACTCCTTCCTCTCGGCCGATCCGGCCGTGGTGCTGCGGAGCAAGGGCGCGCAGGCGGAGCGCGTCTCTCTCCCCGACGGGGCGCGCACGACGCTCGAGACGCACGTGCTCGCCGAAGCGCGATCGCTTCTCGCGCCGTTCCGCACGGAGGAGGTGAGCGGCCTCCCCCCGTTCCAGGGAGGGATCGCGGGATACCTCGGGTACGACTGGGGCGCCGTGCTCGAGCGGCTCCCCGCGCCGCGCTACGACGATCTCGCGATCCCCGACGCGATGCTCGGCCTCTACGACTGGGTGCTCGCGTGGGACCACGCAGCGCACCGGGCGTGGATCATCTCCACCGGGATCCCCGAGCTCGGCCCTGCACGTGCGCACCGCGCCGCGGCGCGGGTGGCGATGGTTCGTGCGCGCCTCGCGGGCCCGCCGCGCGAGAGCACGATATCGCCGTGCCCGTCGGTGGAGCGGGCGCCGTCGTACCCGGTGGACGGGGTGGAGCAGGGCGCGGCGATCGGGCTGCGCTCGTCGTTCACGCACCGCGGGTACCTCGATGTGGTACGGCGCGTCCGCGAGTACATCATCGCCGGGGACATCTTCCAGGCGAACATCTCGCAGCGGCTCGAGGCGCCGCTCCGCGAGCCGCCGTGGTCGCTCTACACGCGGCTTCGCGCGCTCAACCCCGCGCCCTTCGCGGCGTACCTGGACTTCGACGACGTGCGGGTGCTGAGCGCCTCTCCCGAGCGCTTCCTGCGCCTCGATCCGGCGGGGCACGTGGAAGCGCGCCCGATCAAGGGGACGCGCCCGCGCGGGATCCACCCCGCGCACGACGCCGCGCTCGGCCGCGCGCTCGCCGACAGCGCCAAGGACCGCGCCGAGAACCTCATGATCGTCGACCTCCTGCGCAACGACCTCTCCCGCGTCTGCGCCCCGGGCACGGTGCGGGTCCCCGAATTATTCGCAGTTGAGCACTATTCCACGGTCCACCACCTGGTCTCGACGATCACCGGCACGCTCGAGCCCGGTCGCGATGCCGTCGACCTCCTCTGCGCGACCTTCCCCGGCGGCTCGATCACGGGAGCGCCGAAGGTGCGCGCCATGGAGATCATCGCCGAGCTGGAGCCGTCGCGGCGGGGGGTGTACTGCGGGTCGATCGGGTATCTCGCCCTGAGCGGCGCGCTCGACGCGAGCATCGTCATCCGCACCTATCTGGCGATCGGGAACCGGGTGTATTTTAGCGTTGGCGGCGGGATCGTCGCCGACTCGGACCCCGAGCAGGAGTACCACGAGACGCTCGACAAGGCGCGCGCCTTGATCGCGGCGCTCGCCGGCGCCGGGCGCGCGGTCGGCGGCTCCCCCTCGAGCCCGGAGCCTCGATGATTCTGCTCATCGACAACTACGACTCGTTCGTCTACAACCTCGCGCGGTACGTGCGCGAGCTGGGGGACGAGCCGGTCGTCCGCCGGCACGATGCGATCGGGCTCGACGAGATCGCCGCGCTCGCGCCGTCGCACATCATCATCTCGCCGGGCCCGTGCTCTCCGACGGAAGCGGGGATCTCCACCGATGTCATCCGCCGTTTCGGCGCCACGACGCCGATCCTCGGCGTCTGCCTCGGCCATCAGTGCATCGGTGCGGCATACGGCGCGGAGATCGTGCGCGCGCGGCAGCCCATGCATGGGAAGACGTCGCGCATTCATCACGATGGAGCGGGCATCTTCGCCGGGCTGCCGTCGCCGTTCGGGGCGACGCGCTACCACTCGCTCGTCATCGCCCCGGCCTCGCTCCCGGCGGCGCTGCGCGTGACAGCGACGTCGGAGGATGGCGAGATCATGGCCGTCGAGCATCGGGAGCACCCGGTGGTCGGGGTGCAGTTCCACCCGGAGTCGGCGCTGACGGAGCACGGCTACCGGATGCTCGACCGCTTCCTGCACGGCGCGGCCTCGTCGGGATCGGCGCTCCCCGACCGCGCCGACCTGGCGTTCGCGTCCGCCGGCGCCGAGGCGGCGCACGCGGCGCCACCGGTCGCATACGTCCGGTGAGCGCCGTCGACTCCGCTCTCACGCGCGCCCCCGCGGCGCGGCCGGCGCTCCCGATGCTCTGGGTGAATGGCCACCGCGTCGACACGAGCACACCGCACCTCTCCCCGCTCGACCGCGGCTTCACGCTCGCCGACGGCCTCTTCGAGACGATGCGGATCGCCAACGGCGTCGTCTTCCGTCTCGCGCAGCACCTCGCGCGCCTCGCCGCGGGGGCGCGCGTGCTGGCGATCGAGCTCCCGCCCTGGCTCCCCGACATGGTGCGCGACGCGGTGAACGAAGCGCGCGCCGCCGGCCTCGCCGAGGGGAGCGCGCGGCTCACGGTGAGCCGCGGCGTGGGGGCGCCGGGGCTCGCGCCCCCGCCCGTGGGCGAGACGCGCCCCACGGTCGTGCTCACCATCGCGCAGCTCCCGGCGATCGCACCGACGACGTACACGCAAGGTCTTACCGCGCACATCGCGCGCGGGCGGCGCAACGAGCACAGCCCCACGAGCGGCGTGAAGGTGCTCGCGTACACCGACAACGTCCTCGCCCTCGCCGCCGCGCGTGCCGCCGACGCTGACGACGCGCTCTGGCTCGACACGGCGGGGCACGTCGCCGAGGCGACCGCGAGCAACATCTTTCTCCGGCTCGGCGATACGCTCGTGACCCCGCCGCTCGGCTGCGGCGTGCTCCCCGGCATCACCCGGCGCGCGGTGATCGAGCTCGCGCCCGCGCTCGGGCTCACCGTTGCGGAGCGCGTGGTCGAGGGCGCGGAGCTCCACGACGCCACCGAGGCCTTTCTCACGAGCTCCCTCCGCGGCGTCGCACCGCTCGTGCGGGTGGACGGGCGAGCGATCGGATCGGGAACCGTGGGCCCCGTCACGCAGCGGATCATGCACGCCTACGCCGCGCTCGTGCATCGCGAGTGCGAGGAGGGTGCGCGGTGATCATCGAGACGATCATCACCAGCATGGACGAGAGCGGACGCGTCAACGTGGCCCCGATGGGGGTCGAGTGGGGGGAGTCGCGCATCGTCATCAAGCCGTTCCTCGAAACCACCACCTTCCGCAACCTCCGCGACACCGGCGCGGCCGTCATCAACATCACCGACGATGTCCTGATCTTCGCCCAGGCGGCGATCTCGAACCCGGAGCCCCCCACGCACCCGGCGGTCCGGGTCCGCGGCGTCGTGCTCGAGGCCGCGTGCTCGTGGCGCGAGATCGAGGTGATCTCGCTCGACGACACGCCGCCGCGGGCACGGATCGAGACGCGCGTGGTCCATCACGGGACGCACCGGGAGCTCATCGGGTTCAACCGGGCGCGCTTCGCCGTGCTCGAGGCCGCGATCCTCGCGACGCGGACGCACCTGCTCCCGGCGGAGCAGATCGTGAGCGAGTTCCAGCGCTTGCAGGTGATCGTCGACAAGACCGCGGGGCCGCGCGAGCAGGAGGCGATGGCGCTCCTCACCGCGTACGTGCGCAAGGCGCTGGCTGCGGCTCCACCATCATGACGACACTGGAGGGCGACGGCACATGACGGATCGCGCTCGCGAGGCCGTGTTCATCGAAGCCCCGGCGCGCTTGCACTTCGGGATGCTCGACCTGCGCGGCACCTTCGGCCGGCGGTTCGGCGGGATCGGCGCGGCGGTGCCCGAGCCATCGCTGCTCCTCGAGGCGGCGCCGGCGCGGACGCTCCACGCGAGCGGCCCGTCGGGGGACCGTGCGCTCGAGTTCGCGCGGCGCTTCCTCGCGCACCACCATCTCGAGGCCGGCGCGTCGTTCCACGTGCATCGCGCCATCCCCTCACACGCCGGGCTCGGCTCCGGCACACAGCTCGCGCTCGCCGTGGCCCGCGCGCTCGCCGAGCTGCACGGGCTCCCCACCGATCCGGCCGCGCTCGCCCGGGCCGTGGGGCGCGCGCAGCGCTCGGCGATCGGCACCTGGCTCTTCGGCGCGGGCGGGTTCGTGCTCGAGGGGGGGAGGCGCCCGGAG
>JADGGM010000129.1 GCA_019689955.1 Gemmatimonadaceae bacterium | reverse complement strand
CGATCCGCTGCAGACGTTCGGCGGCGCGGGGGTCGTGGAGATCCCGCGCTTGCAGGAGCTCCTGCACCACATCTGCGCGAACGGCTTCGAGCACCACGTCGCCGCCAATCTGTCGACCGTCGCGCCCATCCTCTACGAGGCGACCACCCGGTACCTCGGGTGGGACGTCTCCTGGCACCGCTGAGGCGAGGCCCACGGTGACGAGCCCCACGATCGTCGCCGGCGTGGACTTCGGCACGCAGAGCGTCCGCGTGTCGATCGTGGACAGCCGCGACGGCCCGCTGGGCGCGGGGGTGGTCGAGTATCCCGTGGTCCGCCACGCCACGGACCCGGACTACGCGGTCCAGTCGCACGCATCGCACATGGCCGCGCTCACCGACGCGATGCGCCTCGCCCTCGCCGAGGCGGAGGTGGACGGGTCGCGCGTCCGCGCGCTCGCGCTCGACACCACCGGCTCCACCGTGGTCCCCGTCGGCGAAGGGCTCGTCCCGCTCGACGACTACTACCTGTGGTGCGACCATCGCGCCAAGGACGAGGCGGCGCGGATCACCGAGGTCGCGCACGAGGAAGGGATCGCGGCGATCGAGCGGTGCGGCGGGGTCTACTCCTCCGAGTGGGGGTTCGCCAAGCTGCTGCACTGGCTCCGCCACAACCCCGCGCGGCGGCACGAGCTGGTGACGGCGCTCGAGCACTGCGACATGGTGGCCGCGACGCTGTGCGGGATCACCGACCCGGCGCAGCTCCCGCGCAGCGTCTGCGCCATGGGGCACAAGTGGCTCTGGCACGCGGACCTCGGCGGCTTTCCGCCGGACGCGTTCTTCTGCAAGGTCGACCCGCTCCTCGCCGGCATCGGCGCGAAGCTCATGGGGCGCTATCACACGTCGGACCACATCGCCGGGCACCTCGCGCCGGAGTGGGCCGCGCGGCTCGGGCTCTCCCCCGGGATCCCGCTCCCGGTCGGCGCGTTCGACGCGCACTGGGACGCGATGGGCGCGGGCGTGGCCGAGGGGGACGTCGTCAACGTCGTCGGCACCGCGACGTGCATCATGGCGATCGCCCGGGAGACGGCGTGCGTGCCCGGCGTGTGCGGCGTGGTGCGCGGCTCCATCCACCCGGCATATACCGGGATCGAGGCCGGCCTCTCGGCCACGGGCGATCTCTTCGAGGCGGTGGCGAAGCGCTCGGGGACCACGGTCCGCGCGCTGGCCCAAGGGCTCGACGCGTACCGCGCCGGGCAGACAGGGCTCCTGCGCATGACGTGGGACAACGGCGACCGCACGGTGCTCGTGAACCCGCGGCTCGGCGGCGTGACGCTGGGGTGGAGCCTCCAGAGCACCGCGCGCGACGAGCTGTTCGCGGCGATCGAGGGGACCGCGTTCCACACGCGCATCATCCTGGAGCGGATGTTGGAGCACGGCGTCCCCGTGCGGCGGGTGATCCACGCCGGCGGCATCCCGCAGAAGAACGAGGTGCTCAACCAGGTCTACGCGAACGTGCTGGGGAAGCCGGTGCTCGTCCCCGAGCGCCCGATCACGAGCCTCGGGTCGGCGCTGTTCGCCTTCCTCGCCGCGGGCACCTTCCCGACGCTCGAGGCCGCGCAGGAGGCGCTCTGCCCCGCGTACCGCGAGGTGCACCCGGACCCCGCGGCGCAGCGGACCTACGAGCGGCTGTTCCCGATGTACCGCGCGCTGTACTTCGCGCTGGGCGATCCGCGCTCGGAGGCCGTCTCGATCGGCCGCGTGCTCCCCGAGCTTCGCGCCATCGCCGCCGAGGTGCGCGCCCGCGGGTGAGCGTCGCGCCGCGCGACCGGCGCGGCGTCAGCGTAGCGTCAGCGCGGGCGGGGCGCCGGCGCCCGGCTCGGCGGCGGCGCGCTCTCGTGCTCGCCCCCGCCCCGCGGCCGCCCCGTGCTCCCGTCGCCGTTCGGCGTCGTCTGCCCGTAGTACGCCCCCGCGCCGTGCTTGCGGAGGTAGTGCTTGTCGAGGAGCGCCTGGGCGATCGGCGCCGGATCCGGCCGGAGGAGCGCGGTGTCGTACGCCATGCGGGCGACCGTCTCGAGGATCGACGCGGTCTCCACCGCGTCCCCGACCGTCTTCCCCCAGCAGAAGCTCGCGTGCCCGGCGACGAGCGTGGCGGGCATCCGCATGGGGTCGAGCGACTGGAACCGCCGCACGATGGCGTGCCCCGTGTTCTCCTCGTAGCGTGCGGCGATCTCCTCGGGCGCGAGGGGGAGGGTGATGGGGACCGGGCCGTGAAAGTAGTCCGCGTGCGTGGTGCCGAGGCACGGGATCTCGCGCCCCGCCTGCGCCCAGACGGTGGCGTAGTGGGAGTGCGTGTGCACGACCCCGCCGATGGCCGGGAAGGCGCGGTAGAGCACGAGGTGCGTCGGCAGGTCCGACGATGGGTGCAGCGTGCCCTCGACGACGTTCCCGTCGAGATCGGTGACGACGAGGTCCTCGGCGCGCATGGTGGCGTACGGGACGCCGCTCGGCTTGATGACGACGAGCCCCTCGTCGCGCGCGATGGCGCTGGCGTTGCCGAAGGTGTAGAGGGCGAGCCCGCGCCGCGCCAGCTCGAGGTTGGCCCGGAGGACGTCGTCGCGGAGCGAGGTCAGCATGGTGGAAGGCCGCAAGGCACAGGGAGAGGCGTGAGGCGGCTGGGGCAGCTATCGATGTAAGCGCTTGCAATCGTAGCCCGCGCCCCCGGAGGCGTCAAGGGCACGCGCCCCTCACCGCCCCGCGGGGCACCCCGGGAGCCGGAAGGCGCCGATGCGCGTCGAGTACGTCGGCGCGCCCCGCCGGTAATAATCCCCCACGTACCAGATCGTGCAGTCGTCCGTGGGGTCGATGGCAGTCTGCGAATAGTCCTCCCACCGCATGGTGCTCTCCTGCGCCCCCTCCCCGTCCACGAGCACGCGCTCGCGCAGCGTGAGCACGCCGAGCGGATCGCTCGCCAGCCGGGCGGCGAAGCGCTGCCCGGCGAAGTGCCCCGCCCCGCCGAACGAGTACCCGATGCCGATGTTCCCCGCGGCATCGATGGCCGGACTCGCCATCCAGCGATAGAGCGAGTCGGGCGCGTACGTCCCCTGCTGGCGCAGCACGAGCGCGCGGTCCTTCCCCGCCGTGAGCTCGTACCAGCGCACGCCCCCACCGCCCGCCGCCGTGGCCACCGAGTGCACCGCCACGATCGTCTCTCGCCCCCGCACGCGTCGATACACCACGCGCGCCATGAGCTTGTCCCCCTGCGCGTCGAGCCGCCGATCGGTGCCGGGCTGCGGGACGCAGTTGGTGAGCTGCCCGTCGCAGAGATACCGATACGGCGCGACGGCGATCCGCTGCGGGCCGACGAGCCGCGTCTCTGCCGGGTGCGCCCAGTTCACGTGGAACTGCCACGCGAAGATCGCATCGTCGACGACGTCGCCGTGGAGCTGCGTACCGCCGGCGGCGAGCATGATGTTCGGCGCGCCGCGCGGAGGGAGCGCGCGGCCGTCGAGATCGGCGTTGTTGAGGAAGTTCACGCCGTCGATCACGATGCACTGCTCGCGCGCCGGCTTCCCCGCGAGCATCCGCGCGCGCTCGACGACGCACGCCTGCTTCTGGATCACCGTGTCGCCGCTGCTCACCGGCACGTAGTACCCGTCGGGCCACACGGCGGGGCGTGGGTAGTCGGGGAAGAGCGGGCGGAGAAACTCGTAGCGATACCACGAGCCCATGGGATCCGGCGTCGCGCTCACCGCGTAGCACATCGAGTACGGCCCCGTCCCCTCGGGCTCGCGCGCCCGGCGCGGACGGTGCGACTCCGCCGCGAAGCGCTGCGCGAGCTCGTCGGGGGAGAGCGGCGCGACGCGCGGAGGGACGAAGAGCGGCGCCGCCGGACCGGGCTGGCCGCGCACGCCTGGCGGGCTCACGTACGCGCCCCGGTGGCCGGCGCGCCACGGCTCCGGCTGATCGGGGCGCGCGGCGCCGCGGCGGAAGATCGGCATCACGATGAGCCACCGGCCGGCGAGCTGGTCGTAGCGCACCACGGCATCGCCGTTGTTCTGCGCCTCGCACGTGCCGCCGAACCCCTTGAACACGGTGTTCGTGGGGATGGGACCGTAGAGCACCTTCCCCGTGGTGTCGAACCGCGCACCGCGCTTCGTGAAGATCGCGAGCCGCGTGTTCACGATCTGCACGATGTGGTCCGGCCCCACGGCGAGGCTGTTGTCCGAGGGGTTGCGCCCGATGAACGACCCCTGCGGCCCCTCGAAGCCGTAGCCCAATCCGTCGAAGGCGACGGTGAGCGCGGCGCGTTCGCGCGTTCCCGGCGTGCGCTGCTCCACCGCCGCGGCGCCGGGCGGGATCGCCCCCTCCGGAGCGCCGGCGCTCTGGCTCCGCGCGGGCCGGGGCGCCAGCGCGATCGCGCCCGCCGCGCAGCACACGATCCACGCCCGATGCGACGGCCGAGGGCGCGCCGCACCGGCGGACGCTCGCGGTACCACGGGCATCAGCTTCGGATCGCGTCGGCGCGCACCATGCGCACGCCGAACACCGCGGCGATCTGGCTCCCGGGCTTCGCCTCGAACCGCACGGTCACCTTCGTCTTCCCCTGCACCAGCGCGGGCGGTACGGGATAGGTGACGTCGAAGAAGCGCCCGGGGTCGGTCCGATCGATGTGCTGGTCGCCGACCGAGGTGCCATCCACCTGGATGGTGAAGTCGGCGGGAGAGGAGCGTCGGTCCGCGCTGTAGTACGTGACGACGATGGCCATCGCGTGCGCGGGGTCGACGGCGAGATCGTACGAGAACCAGCTCCGCCCCGCGCGCCCGCGGCGCCCCTGCATGAACGCTGGATGGATGTTCTCGCCGCTCCGATATCCGTTCGCCTGCTCGGCGGCGGGGTCGCCGGGCTGCACGAAAGCCACGCTCGCCGCCTCCAGCGCGCGCTGTCGCTCCTCCTCGCGGGCGTATTCGCCCTTCTTCGCCTCCCACTCCGCGGGGGTGAAGAGGGTCCAGTAGGCCGCGTAGGTCCGCTCGTGCAGCCGGTAGAACGGCACGAGCTCCACGTCGTGCGCCGCGCCGTTCGCGTGCGGCTCGCGCCCCACGCCTTTCGTGCGGAAGCGGGCCGGCGTTCCCGGCACGCGCTCGATCCACTCGTCCACCGGTCGATCGGCCGCGACGAGCACGGGCACCATCGGACGCCCGAGCGTGGGGCGATCGTCCTCGTCCGCGCCGCGCACGTGCGGCGGCTCGGGGCCGAGGTCGCCCGCGAGCACCAGCGGTCCCCACATGATCGCGGCCGTGCGCGGATCGTCCGGCGTCGGCTCGAGGCGAAGCGTCTTGGGGAGCACGATCTCGACCACGTCACCGCTCTTCCACGTCCGCTTCACCTCGACGTACGACCCCACCGGCGCGCCCGGCGCGCCGCCGGCACGCCGGCGTGGCTGCGCTTCGCTCGCGTGCGCCGCGGCTGCGTCGTGCGTCACGTCCTCGCCGTTCACCTTCACCGAGAACCCGTCCACGACCCAGTACGGCCGGCGCACGGCGAGCGTGAACGCGCGCGGCGATTTCGCGCGCAGCGTGAGCGTGGCCGTCTCCCCCTCGGGGAAATCGGTCGCCAGGTTCAGCTCGACCCCCGCCTCATCCCACGCCGCCGTGCAGGGGATGTACTGGTTCACCCAGAGCGTGTCGCCGTTCTCGAAGAACACGCCGTCGCCGTGGAGGGCGTGGTTCTCCATCCCGGTGCCCACGCAGCAGGTGAAACTGCGGAACATGTCCTGATACTCGTGCGTGACCCCCTGGCCGATCGGCACCATGTAGCACATGCGCCCGTCCGCCGGGTCGATCGAGCCGAGCGCGTGGTTGAAGAGCATGCGCTCCTGGTAGTCCGCGTAGTGCACGTCGGGCCACACGGCGAAGAGGAGGCGGCTCAGCTTGAGCATGTTGTAGACGGGGCAGCTCTCGTTGGTGCGCCCGTCGATGCGGCGCCCCAGCACGTCGGGCGGGCCCCAGTATTCGTCGGTGCCGCTCCCGCCGGTGGCGAAGCTGTGGTGCTCGGTCACGCAGTCCCAGAAGTAGCTCGCCGCCAGCAGATCGGCCGGGCGCCCGGTGTCGATGAACCGGCGCATGGAGCCGATGAGCTTGGGGATCTGCGTGTTCGCGTGCGTTCCTCCCAGGTCGTCCTGGTGCCGCATGAGCGGATCGACGATGGCATGGTGCTCGAACTTGTACGAGAGCGCGAGCCATCGCGGGTCCCCGGTGTCAGTGGCGAGGTCCACGAGCACCTCGTTCATCCCGCCGAACTCGGTGCCGAGCATCGTCTGGATCTGCGCATCATCCAACGTGGCGAGGACCCTTTCGGCCCACGCGGCGAAGCGCGTCTCCACGTCGAGCGCCGTGCGGTTCCCCGTCCAGCGGTACGCGTCGCGCAGCCCGGCGAACAGCTTGTGCAGCGTGTACCACGGCGACCACTCGCCGTTGAGGTCGAACGCCGTGGACCGGATCTCGCCGCGCGCGAGCTCGCCGAACGCCCTGCGCCCGTTCTCCAGCGCGACGAGGTAGCCGTCGCCGTTCTTCTGCTGCACGACCGCGAGCTCGCTGACGATGTAGTCGGCGCGGTCCTTGAAGCGCCGATCGCCGGTCGCCGCCCACATGAGGCTCACCGCGGAGAGATAGTGTCCGGCGATGTGCCCGGTGAGGTTCCGTCCCCCGCCATCCCATCCGCCGTACGGCTCCGCCTTACGCGGGAGCCCCGCGCGCTCACGAAAGTACGCGAGCATCCGGTCGGGCTCGAGCGCGAGCAGGTAGCGCTTGTCCAGCTCCTGCGCGTGCGCGAGCGGGCCGCCGGTGAGGCGCACGCGGTGGAGCGGGATGGGGCGCGCCTGGATGCGCGGGTTGGCGGCGGGGCGCTTGGGGCTCGGCTCGGCGCCCTGCGCCGACGCGAGCGGAACGCCGTCGAGCAGCGGCACCGCGCCGGCCACGAGGCCGAGCTTGAGCGCGGTACGGCGGGAGATCGTCATGGCCTCTCTCTCAGTCACGCTTCAGTTCGATGAGAATCACACCGTGGGCTCCACGAATCCCGTAGATCGACGTGGAGCTGACATCCTTCAGTACGCGGATGCTCACGATCTCGCTCGGGTTCAGCCCCTCCAGCGCATCGCTGAGCCGCCCTTCGGCCACCGGCATCCCATCAATGACGAGGAGCGGCTCGGCGGCGACGTCCGCGTTGCTGTTGAGCGCCGGATCGCCGCCGCGGATGCGCAGCGAGAGGTTCCCGTTCGGGAGCCGGATCACCTGCAGTCCCGCGACCCGCCCTTGCAGCATCTGGGCGATGTCGTCGGCGTGGCGCGCTCGCAGCGCCTCGCCCGAGAGCGAGTCGACCGCCCCCGTCGTGTTGCTCGCCGCGCGCGTACTCTCCGCCGCCGGCGCGGCCCGCGGCGACGGATGCCCGGACGCTGGTGTCCGACTGCACGCCAATACTACGGCCACCCCCCACCAGCACGCTGCGACCGCCACGGGCCTCCACATCGTCGCCTCCTTGCCGCGCGCGGCGCGCCCCGCATCACGACATCGACGCGGGTCGCTCCGGCGCGGCGTTCGGGACCGGGACGGTGGCCG
>JADGGM010000128.1 GCA_019689955.1 Gemmatimonadaceae bacterium | reverse complement strand
TGCCCGGAGCGCTGCTCCGGGCACGGGCCGCGCGCATCTCGACGCTGACGCGTGTGGCGCGCTACGCGGCCGGCTCTTCCTCCTCCAGCGGCTCGCGCGGCGGCTCCTCCTCGCGGAAGGGGCGGAAGACGCCGCAGACCTTCCCGAGGATCGTGAGCGGCTCGCCCGGGCGAATCGTGATCTCGCCCCCGTTGTTCGTCCCCGGGGAGAGGACCACCGTGTCGCCGCGGTGCGAGAGGATCTTGATCGTCGCATCCGCCCCCAGGCGGGCGGCGACGATGTCGCCATCGTTCGCCGGCTCGGCCGGGTCGATCATCACATAGTCACCGTCGTGGATCCCGCGCGGCACGAGGCTCTCCCCCGCGATCTTCAGGAAGAAGACGTTGTCGTGCGCGACGAACCGGCGATCCATCGTGATGAAACCCAGGCGGTTCTCCGGAAGGAGCGCGGGTTCCCCCGCCGCGATCTTCCCGTAGTACGGGACCGGAACGGTCCGGCGTGCTCCCTCGTAGCCGAGCAACCGCACACCGCGCGAGCGCGACGGATCGCGCTCGATGTACCCCTTGTTCGCGAGCGACTGAAGGATCTCGGATACCGTCTTCGTCGACTTGATCCGAAATCGGCGCCCGATCTCGCGAACACTGGGCTGGTACGTGTTCTCGGTGAGGAAGTCGAGCAGGTAGTGGTAGACTTTCCGCTCGATGTTCGTCAGCGCTTCGGGCATAGAACCCCCCACGAGGGAAACGAAACCGGGAACCCAGCGACTCCGTTCGGTAGGATCCCCGGTAAGGCTGTTTCCGCCATAATATTGTTAAGAGGTTCTAATGGTCAACTACCGTTTACCGATTTTGTGTAACGGACCGCGTCATCCAGCCGCTTCAGGGCCAGGTCCCGCCCCATAGCCGAGAGTACCTCGAAGATGCCGGGGCTCACCATCATCCCCGTCAGCGCCACCCGGAGAGGCTGGAAGATCTTGCCAGCAGCGAGGTTACGCTCCGCCGCCAGCCCGCGCAGCGCCGCCTCCATGGCCTGGGGCTCCCACTGCGGCAGGGCCGCCAAACGTTCCCGGATCGCCCCCAGGATCTCGGCTGTGGCCTCCCGATCCTTCCACTGCTTCGAGACCGCCTCGGGATCGTACTCGATCGTATGGGCAAAATAGGGGACAGCCTGCCGGACGATGTCGTGCACGGTTCGCGCGCGGACCTTGAGCAGGTCGATGAGCGCGAAGTACCAGTCGCGGCGCGCCGCGAGCTCGTCGGCGGTGGCGAGGCCGGCGGCGATGACATCGGGCGTCACGCGCGGCTCGAGCTCGGCGGCGCTGAGGAGGCTCAGGTGCTGGCCGTTCATCCACTCGAGCTTCTTCGGGTCGAACACCGCCGCCTTCTTCTGCAGCCCCTCGATGGAGAACAGCTCGACCATCTCGCCGAGCGTCATCACCTCGCGGTCCCCGCCGGGGGACCACCCCAGGAGCGCGAGGAAGTTCACCATCGCGCTGGGAAGGATCCCTTCCTTCCGGTAATCGGCGACGGCGGTCGCGCCGTGGCGCTTGCTCAGCTTCTTCCCGTCGAGCCCGTGGATCATCGGCACGTGCGCGAACTCCGGCGTGTCGTGGCCGAGGGCGCGGTAGAGGAGGATCTGCTTCGGCGTGTTCGAGATGTGGTCGTCACCGCGCATCACGAGCGTGATGCGCATGGCGATGTCGTCGGAGACGACGGCGAGGTTGTAGATCGGCGTGCCGTCGGAGCGAAGGATGACGAAGTCCTCGATGTCCTTGTTCGGGAACGCGATGCGGCCGTGCACGAGGTCGTTCCACTCGGTCGTTCCCTCGGGGACGAGGAAGCGCACGACGAAGGGGATCCCCGCGGCGACGCGCCGCTCGACCTCGTCCTTGGGGAGCCGCGCACAGCGGCGGTCGTACTTGAAGCTCTCCTTCCGCGCCTCCGCCGCCGCGCGCTGCGCCTCCAGCTCCGCGGGAGTGCAGAAGCAGCGGTACGCGGCCCCGCGCTCGAGCAGCAGCTGCGCGTCGCGCTGGTGCCGCGCGAGCCCCTGTGCCTGGTAGACGACCTCCTCGTCCCAGTCCAGCCCGAGCCAGGTGAGCCCCTCGAAGATCGCGCGCGTGCTCTCCTCGGTGCTGCGCGCCTTGTCGGTGTCTTCGATGCGGAGCAGGAACTGGCCGCCGTACTTGCGGGCGTAGAGCCAGTTGAAGAGCGCCGTGCGTGCTCCCCCCACGTGGAGGTAGCCCGTGGGCGATGGCGCGAAGCGGACGCGCGGGGTGGTGGCGGTGGCGGGCATGGCGTGTCGTGTGAAGCGATCGAGAGATGAACGCAAAAACAAAACAGGTCCGCCGGTGCACCGGGCGGACCTGCTCACGGAGTGGGAGGGATTCGAACCCTCGATAGGGCTTTTCAACCCTATAACGGTTTAGCAAACCGCCGCCTTCAGCCTCTCGGCCACCACTCCCGATGCGTGGAGCGCAGTGACGCTCACGACTGCGGACCTGGACCCTCTGTCGCCGCCCGCCCTGCGCTTCCCGCGTAGGCGCCGGCCTGGTGCGACCGGCGCCACCGGGAAGGCGGAGGGCACAGGATTCGAACCTGTAAGGGCTTGCGCCCGGCGGTTTTCAAGACCGCTGCCTTACCAGTTAGGTCTAGCCCTCCGGTGGACGAAGTATCGTCGAATCGGCGTCGAAAGGGAAGCGGGATCACCGACGCGGCGCGCCCGTCTCCCCCTTCCCGGATTCCAGCGGGACCGCCGGCGAGTCGCCGCGCAGCGGGACCGCGGGCTGCGTGGGGATCGGCGGCGGAGAGAAGAGCCCCTCGAGCCCGGTCGCCTTCGCGATCCCGGACGCGGTGGTGATGAGGCGCGTCGCTTCCTGCACGTTGCCGCGCTGCTGCTCCGCCTCGGCGAGCGAGGCGGCGGAGGCGATGTACAGGTACGGGATCCCGACCGACGCGTTGTCCACCCAGCTCCCGCGCCGGATGAGCGATGCGGGGGCCTCGAAGTCGTGGTCCCAGAGCCACGCCGTGCGCTGGACGTCGAGATACCCTTCGCCGGGGACCGCGATCGTGTCCTTCCCCGCGGTCGGCGGCACGGGGAGGAGCTTCCGCGCGAGCCCCTGGGTGAGCAGGTATTGCCCGAGCCCGAGGTCCTGCGGGTAGCTCCCGGCCGTGCGGCTGAAGTAGATCGGGCGCTCGGGGAAGGCGTCGTGGATCATCTGCAGGACCACGAGGTCCGCCTTCGTGAGCACCTGCGGCTTGAGCGTCGCCTCGAGCGTCCCCTTCCTGAAGCGCTGGGGCTCGCGGATCTCGTACGTCTGCGGGATCGCGTCCGCCTGTTGTGTGGTCATGTGGAGCGGCGAGCCCGAGGGTTTGGGCCACACCTTCCCGCGGTAGATCGCCGGCCCCTTCGCGGCGTCGTACTCGTAGACCGGGCGCCGGACGAGCTGGCGCACGTACCAGTCGGTGTTGAGGAGCGACGTGTTGGCGACGACGACGTCCTTGCGAATCCCTTCGACCTCCTGGGCGTACCAGAGCGGGAAGGTGTCGTTGTCGCCGACGGTGATGAGCACGCCGTACGGCTCCACGGAGTCGAGCAGGTCGTGCGCGAAGTCGCGCGTGTCGGTCTGCCCGGCGCGCGAGGCGGCCTTCCAGTTGGTGAAGAGGGGGATGAAGGCGATCGCGAGGATCCAGGAGGAGACGATCCAGCTCCGGCGCTGCGGGAGCGTGACCATCTCGCGTCCCAGCTTCACGCGCTCGGAGCCGAAGAGCGCGGCGACGGCCTCCCACAGGTACACGAGCCCGAGCCCTGCCCACACGCCCCAGGCGGAGAAGCTGACGATGAAGAAGTAGTCGCGGTCGCGCACCTCACAGGGGATCCCCGGCGGGTTCCCCATCTGCATGCACTGCGAGTGCCCGTACTTGAAGTTCAGGTAGTAGATCAGCAGCAGCGTAAGGGTGAGCATGAAGGTGCCGAAGTAGGCGAACGACCGGCGATCGCGCTTCCAGTGCACCCACCCACCGCCGAGCCCGAGGAGCATGAACACGGCGCCGAGCGCGGCCTGCAGGCCCGGATACTTCCCGTACATGTCGCGGATCCACTGCCACCGGAAATACAGCCAGTACATCCCGAGCTGCCCGGTGAACGGCGCCTGGCGGTCGAACACGGAGGGCTTGCCGTATTGCCCGCGGTTGAAGTTGTACCAGAAGGCGCTCCAGGTCGTGGGCTCCCCTTCGTTGATCGGCGGGTAGTGCGAGGCGCGGATGGGCTGGGTGAGGAACGGGGTGTTGCCGAGGAGGAACGCGCCGACGATGGCGAGGAGGAGCTTCCACCGGAGGAGCGTGTCGGGGCGCCGGATGAGCACCGCGACGAGGACGGCGGGGCCGGCGAGGAGCCCCATCATGTGGTTCGCGTTACCGAGGCCGAGGAGGTAGGCGATGAGCACGAGCGTGCGGTCCGCCGCCGGCCCCTCGGGGTCGTCGCACCAGCGCACGGTGAGCCAGGAGATGATCGCCAGCCCCATGAGCGAGACGGTGTAGACCTTCTCGTTCACGACCGACTGGTTCCACACCGTGAAGGCGGTGGCGCCGATGATCGTGGCGAGGGCGCCGCCGGCGATCCGCACCCACCGCTCGTTGAGCCACGAGACGAGGACGCGTTCGGCGACGAGGAACCACATCCCGGCCGCGATGGCGCTGGTGAGGGCGGCGAGGATGTTGATCTTGACCGCGACGCTGAGCCCTCCCAGGGGGAGGATCGCGAAGACGCGCCCGATGAGGACGAAGAGCGGGTTCCCCGGCGGGTGCGGGAGCCCGACGACGTAGGCCGCGGCGATGTACTCGCTCGTGTCCCACATCGCGGTGCTCGGCGCGAGGGTGACGAGGTACAGCGCGAACACCAGCGCCGCCGCGATGACTGCCGCGAGGTACGACGGCCGGTAATCGAGCTCGGTATTGTTGGTACGCGACATAGATGGCGAGTGAACGGAAGCCGGAAAGATGGAGCGAGGCCGGCGCGGCGGGAAGCGGCGCGCCGGCGCGCTAGTGGCGGAACAGCCTGCGTCCGGTGAATACCATGGCGATGCCGTGTTCGTTCGCGGCCTCGATCACCTCGGCGTCGCGCACGGAGCCGCCGGGTTGGACGATGGCGGTGATCCCCGCCTCGGCGGCCTGGTCGACGCCGTCGCGGAAGGGGAAGAACGCGTCGGACCCGAGGACCGCGCCGGCGGTCTCGTGCCCGGCGGTCCGTGCTTTGTGGACGGCGAGGAAGGAGGCGTCGACGCGCGACATCTGGCCGGCGCCGATCCCGATCGTGGCCCCGCCGCGGGCGAGGACGATGGCGTTGGACTTCACGCTGGCCACGGCGCGCCAGGCGAAGCGGAGGTTGGCGCGCTCCTCGGCGGTGGGCTCGCGGCGCGTCACGACCTGCCAGGTGTCGGCGTCGCCGTCCGCGGTGGTGCGCTCCTGAACGAGGAGACCGCCGCGGACGCGCTTGAAGTCGAAGGCGCCCGGCGCCCAGCGCGCCCGCCCCTCGAGCATGCGGAGGTTCTTCTTGCGGCCGAGGATCTCCACGGCGCCCTCGGCGAACGCGGGGGCGACGAGGCACTCCACGAAGAGGCTCGAGATCGCCTCGGCGGCGGCCTCATCGACCGGGACGTTGAAGGAGATCACCGAGCCGAACGCGGACACGGGGTCGCACGCGAGCGCCTTCTGGTACGCTTCGAGCGCCGAGGCGCCCACGGCCAGGCCGCACGGGGTGGTGTGCTTGATGATCGCGCAGCAGGGCTCGTCGGCGAACATGTCGGTGGCGAGCAACGCGCCCTCGAGGTCGAGGAGGTTGTTGAAGCTGAGCTCCTTCCCCCCGCGCTGCACGAGCCCCGCGAGCCCCGCGCCCGGCCGCTCGACGTAGAAGGCCGCCTTCTGATCCGGGTTCTCGCCGTAACGGAGCGACTGTGCGCGCTCGAAGGGGAGCGTCATGCGGTCGGGGAACCGGTCGCCCCGCTGGTCGGCGAACCAGGCGGCGATCGCGGCGTCGTAGGCCGCGGTGTGCGCGTACACCTTGCCGGCGAGGAGGCGGCGGAGGTCGAGGTCGTCGTCGCCGGCGCGGAGGGCGTCGAGGACGCGGCCGTAGTCCGCGGGGTCGACGATGACGTACACGCTCTCGAAGTTCTTGGCCGCGGAGCGGAGCATCGACGGGCCGCCGATGTCGATGTTCTCGATGACTTCCTCCGGCGTGACGCCGGGCTTCGCGGCGGTCTCGCGGAAGGGGTAGAGGTTCACGGCGACGAGGTCGATCGGCGTGATGCCGTGCTCGCGGAGCGCGGCGACGTGATCGGGGATGTCGCGTCGCGCGAGGAGGGCGCCGTGCACGGCGGGGTGGAGGGTCTTCACGCGGCCGTCGAGCATCTCGGGGACGCCGGTCACGGTGCTGATCTCCACCGGCGCGAGCCCAGCGTCGCGGAGGGCGCGTGCGGTCCCACCGGTCGAGACGAGCTCCCACCCGAGCGAGGCGAGCGCGCGGGCGAAGTCGATCAGGCCGGACTTGTCGGAGACGGAGAGCAGAGCACGTGGCATCGGAGCAGCGTTCCTGTCAGTTCAGTGAAGGGCGAGCGCGGCCACGAGGCGGCCGAGCGCGGTGATGTCGGCGAGGTCCGCGACCTCGGCCGGGGAATGCGAGAAGCGGAGCGGCCATCCGATCGGGATGTCGGCGGCGCCGTAACGTACGAAGGCGCTCCCGTCGTTCCCGCCGTTCGTGGTCCCGACCTGGAGCGGCACCCCCGCGCGCCGCGCGATGCCGGCGACGCGGTCCACCTCGGCGGGCGGGGTGACGCTGGAGTTGTCGAGCGCGCGGACCACCGGGCCGCGCCCGAGCGGGGCGAAGGCGAAGCGCGAGCTTTCGAGCGGCGAGTCGGAGGAGACGAAGGTGTCGATCGCGTACACCCGCTGCACGGAGCGACCGAAGGTGCTCGCGGCCGCTTCCGCGCCGTCGAGCCCGATCTCCTCGCGCGTGGACCAGACGAAGATGACGGCGTGCCGGAGCGCGGCGGGATCGAGCGCGCGGACGGCGAGGACGAGCGCCGTGCACCCGGCGCGGTCGTCGATCGCGCGGGCGGTGAAGCGCGTGGTGCCGAGGCGCGTGGCGACCTTCGCGCTCGTGACCGCGCTCCCCACGCGCACACCGCGTGCGACGAGGGCGGCGGAGTCGAGCCCGAACCACGCGGTGAGCGCGCGCGGCTGCTTGACGTGCGCGGTGTCGCGCGGGATGAAGACGCCGCGCAGCGCGGAGCGCGTGCGCTCGTCGAGATGGAGGAGCGCGGTTTGCCCCTCCCAGAGCGACGGGTAGAACCCGCCGCGCTGGCGCAGGGCGACCACGCCGTCGGGGGCGATGCCGGTGACCTCGAGCCCCACTTCATCGAGGTGGGCGACGAAGACGGCGGTGTCGCGCGCGGGCCCGAGGGCGAGGACGAGGTTCCCGGCGCTGTCCTCGCGCGTGCGCGCGCGCGCCCAGTCGGGGAGCGCGGCGCGGACGGCGTCGCGCATCGCCGATTCGTGGCCGGAGATGGCGTACGTGTCGGTGAGCTGCGCGAGGAGCGCGGCCGTCGTGGCCAGCGA
>JADGGM010000127.1 GCA_019689955.1 Gemmatimonadaceae bacterium | reverse complement strand
CGGGCCGCGCGGGGGGGGGGGGGGGCCCCCGGCCCCCCGCGCGCCGCGCGGCCGGCGCCGCACGGCGCGCGCGCGGCGCCGGACCCCTGGGCCGATCAGGTGCGCCTGGCGAGCGTGCGGCACGTCGTCGCCGTGGGCGCGGGGAAAGGGGGCGTGGGCAAGAGCACCGTGGCCGTGAACCTCGCCCTCGCGCTCGCGCGCGACGGGCTCCGCGTCGGGCTCCTCGACGCCGACATCTACGGGCCGAGCATCCCGATCCTCGTCGGGCTCGAAGACGGCGCCGCGCAAGTGCGCATGACGCCGGACAAGCACATCGTCCCGCTCCACGCGCACGGGCTCCCGATCATCAGCTTCGGCTTCTTCATCGGCGAAGGCTCGCCGGCGATCTGGCGCGGTCCGATGGTGTCGAAGGCGGTGAAGCAGTTCGCGCGCGGCGTGGCGTGGCCGCAGCTCGACGTGCTTGTCGTCGACCTTCCGCCGGGGACGGGGGACGTGCCGCTCAGCCTCGGCCAGGCGGTGGCGCTCTCCGGCGCCGTGGTGGTGACGCAACCCCCGCGCGTCGCGGCGGCGGAGGCGCGCAAGGCGATCGAGATGTTCCGCTCGCTCGACGTCCCCGTGCTCGGCGTGGTCGAGAACATGACGGGAGCGTTCGGGCACGGCGCCGGCCCCGCGCTCGCCCGCGAGCTCGCGGTCCCCTGCCTGGGCGAGATCCCGTTCGACGACGGGATCATCGATGAGGGAGACGCCGGCCGCCCGACCATGGCCGCGCGCCCTGAAAGCCCCGCGGCCGCGGCGTTCGAGCGCGTGGCGCGCGGCGTGGCCCGGGCGCTCGGCTGGCGCTACGAGGAAGCGAGCCGGCCGGCCTGAGCTCGCCGGGGCCACCGCCGTGCGCAACGGTCGCCGGCGGATGCGTCAGCCATCTCTCACGCGGCCATGATGGCTCGGACTACGCCGCTCCGGGCGCGGGCACGGCGGTCACCACGGCTCGGAGGCGGACCGTCGTCCCCCACGGATCGTGCGCCACGAGTTGCGGTCCGATGCGAGCGTCGCGATCCCACCGTGCCTGGTACCCGGCGCGGCTGAGGCTCTCGGCCGCGGCGTCGAGGCTCGCCTGGTCCGGGAGGTCGATCGTCCACTCGAGGAGCTGCGCGTCGTCCTCCGCGGGGGGCGTTGCACCGGAGCCGGCCCAGATGTTCGTGCCCAGGTGGTGATGATATCCGCCAGCGGAGAGAAAGAGCGCGCCGGGGTAGTGCCACACAATGCGATCGAATCCGAGCGCCTCGGCGTAGAAGTCCGCGGCACGCGCGATGTCGCCGACGTGGAGGTGGACGTGCCCGATGGTTGTTCCGGCGGGCATGCCGGCCGACGGCGAATCACCGGCCGCGCGGACGAGGTCCGCCGCGTCGAGAGGGTCGGTGGCCATTGCCAGCTCGCGCCCCACGCGGCGCCACGTATCGCGCGGGCGGTCGGCGTAGACTTCGATGCCGAGGTTGTCCGGGTCCTGGAGATAGAGCGCCTCGCTCACGAGGTGGTCTGCGGCGCCGGCGCGCGCACCGGTCGCGGCGAGGTGGCGCACGAATCGGCCGAGTGATGGGCGGTCGGGAAGGCGGATGGCGACGTGGTAGAGCCCGAGCCGGCCGCGCGGGGGAGCGCGGCGGGCGCCGGGGCGCTCGTGCAGCTCGACGAGCGGGGTGTCGTCACCGTGCGCGGCGAGCGTGACGTGCGACGCCTCGTGCGCCACCGGGTGCAAGCCGAGCACCTGCTCGTAGAAGGGGAGCGAGCGCGCGAGATCGGCCACCTGGAGGTGCACTGGCCCGAGTCGCGTGGCGGCGGGGAGGCGGTAGCCGCGCGGCGCCTCCCCGTAGCTGCCTGGGGTCGCGGGCTCGACGCGCGCGGCGTCGCCCTGATCGTCGTGTGTGTGCACGGTCATACCATCCTCCGAGTTGCGCCAACCCTTCGTCTGAATGCCCCGCGAACCGCCCCCGGTTCCCGGCGGCCGGCCTTCCCCCCGCATGTGCGGATCGCGAGCTTATGACGATCGCCTATGCAGCGCTCCCTCTCGTGCACGCTGAGGACCCATATCTCATGATCCCATCTCCGTCCTCGTGGACCCGCTCTCTCGCCGCCCGGTCAGGGCTGCTCGCCTGCCTGGCGCTCCCCTTCCTCCCCGCCTCCACGACGCACGACCTGTACATGCCGCGCGCCGTCAAGCGGGCCTACGCGAAGGGCACCCGCTCCCCTGACGGCCGTCCCGGCCCCAACTACTGGCAGAACCACGGCCGGTACACCATGACCGTCACCGCGATGCCCCCCGACCGCACGATCCGCGGGAGCGAGCAGATCACCTACATGAACGAGAGCCCCGACACGCTCCGCGGGCTCGTCATCAAGCTCTTCCTCAACATCCATCGCCCCGGCGCGCCGCGCGCGGGGGGCGCGTCGGAAGACTATCTCACCGCCGGCGTCCAGATCGACAGCTTCGCCGTGAACGGCCAGGCGGTGGCGTGGCAGAAGGACCCGCGCTTCTTCACCTGGCAGCCCGTGCGGCTCCCTGCCCCCCTCATGCCGCACGACTCCGTCCACCTCGCCTTCGCCTGGCACTACGAGATCTCGCGCGAGGCCGGACGTGAGGGGATGCTCGACTCCACCACGTACTACCTGGCGTACTTCTACCCGCGGGTCGCCGTGTACGACGACTACAACGGGTGGGACACGATGGACTTCACGGACCAGCAGGAATTCTACAGCGACTTCAACGACTACGACGTCACCGTCCGGGTCCCGGCCAATTACGTCGTCTGGGGGACGGGCACGCTCAACGCGCCCGAGACCGTGCTGCAGCCCGACCCGCTGCAGCGCTTCCAGCGCTCGTTCACCTCGGACGAGGTGATCACCGTGGCCACGGGAGCGGACGTGGCGGCGGGGAAGGTCACCGCGCAGAACCCGGTGAACGCGTGGCGCTTCACGGCGACGAACGTCCCCGACGTGGCGTTCGCGCTCAGCAATCACTACGACTGGGACGCGGCGAGCGTGATGGTCGACGACGCGGCGCACCGGCGGGCGAGCGTGCAGGCCGCGTACAACGACACGGCCGCCGACTTCCACCACATGGTCTCCTTCGGCCGCCACGCGCTCGACTGGCTCTCGCACCACTGGCCCGGCGTGCCGTACCCGTACGAGAAGACGACCATCGTCCAGGGCTCCGCGGACATGGAGTACCCCATGATGGTCAACGACGGCTCGACCCCCGACACGACGTTCTCGCGCTTCGTCGCCGAGCACGAGATCGCGCACACGTACTTCCCGTTCTACATGGGGATCAACGAGACCCGCTACGGCTTCATGGACGAGGGGTGGGCGACGACGCTCGAGTACCTCATCAACGTCGACGACATGGGCGCCGAGCGTGCCACCAGGTTCTACCAGCAGTTCCGGGTCAACGGGTGGATCCACGACCCATCGCCGCTCGAGGATCTCCCGATCATTACCCCGGAGGACGTGCTGAAGAACGTCGCCTACGGGAACAACGCGTACGGCAAACCGTCGCTCGGCTATCTCGCCATGAAGGACCTGTTGGGTGACGCGCTCTTCAAGAAGTGTCTGCACGCGTACATCGAGCGCTGGCACGGGAAGCACCCCACCCCGTGGGACTTCTTCAACACCTTCAACAACGTCGCCGGGCGGAACCTGAACTGGTTCTGGAACAACTGGTACTTCAGCAACAACTACATCGACCTCGCCGTCGCGCGCGTCACCAAAGCGAGCGGAGGCTACGCCGTCGCGATCGACAACATCGGCGGGATGGCTGCGCCGGTGGACCTGCGGCTTCACTACAGCGACGGCAGCTCCGAGACCGTGCACGAGACCCCGGCGATCTGGGCCGCGGACCAGGCGCACGCCGCGGTGCGCGTGAAGACCGCGAAGACGCTCCAGTCGCTCGAGCTCGACGGCGGGATCTTCGTCGACGCCGACTCCACGAACAACCGGTGGACGGCACCGTCGAAGGCGAAGGCGGAGTAGCCGGCCGTGCTCCCCTCCGCGGCCGCTCCCTCAGAGGAGCGTGCCGCGGAGGATGAGGAGCGCGACGCTGAAGTAGATGACGAGCCCCGTGACGTCGACGAGCGTCGCCACGAAGGGCGCCGACGCGCTCGCGGGGTCGAAGCCCAACCGGCGCAGGATGAACGGAAGCATCGACCCCGCGAGCGTGCCGAACGTCACCACGCCGATGAGCGCGAGCCCGACGGTGATCGCGATCAACACCACGTGGTGCCCGTAGTCGTACCAGCCGAGCGTCTGCCAGAGGAGGATCCGCGTCACGCCGACGACGCCGAGGACCGCGCCGAGGGTGAGCCCGGAGGGGAGCTCGCGGAGCGCGACGCGCCACCAGTCGCCGAGCGCCAGCTCGCGGAGCGCCATGGCGCGGATGATGAGCGACGTGGCCTGTGAGCCCGAGTTCCCGCCGGAGCTGATGATGAGCGGGACGAAGAGCGCGAGCACCACCGCGCGCTGGATCTCCCCCTCGAAGTGTCCCATCGCCGCGGCGGTGAGCATCTCGCCGAGGAAGAGCGCGGTGAGCCACCCCGCGCGCTTGCGGATCATCGCCCAGAAGCCGATCTCCGTGTAGGGGGCATCGAGCGCCTCCATACCGCCGAGCTTCTGCACGTCTTCCGTCTGCTCGCGGACGATCGCATCGATCACGTCGTCCACCGTAACGATCCCGAGCACGTGTCCTCCCTCGTCGACCACCGGCACGGCGAGGAGGTTGTACTTGGAGATGAGCCGCGCGACTTCTTCGCGGTCCGTGAGCGGCTCCACGGTGACGGGCGGGCGCCGGTCGCCGACCTCGCCGACGTGCAGGTGCCGGTCCGCGCTCATGAGCTCGCGGAGCGAGACGACGTGGACCAGGCGGTTGTCCTTGGGTTCGAGGACGTAGATCGCGTACACCGTCTCCTTCGCGCGCCCGACCTCGCCGATGTAGCGCAGCGCGTGCTCCACGGTCCACGTGGTGGGCATGGAGACGAGCTCGGTGGTCATGATCCCGCCGGCGGTGTCGGGCGGGTAGCGGAGGAGGAGCCGGAGCGCGTCCTGCGTCGGCGGGTCGAGGCGCCGGAGGAGGCGAGCGCGGTCCGCGTCGGGGAGCTCGCGAAAGAGGTCCGCCTGCTGGTCCGCCGACATCGCCTCGATGAGCGGCCCGACCGCGGCTTCGTCCATCTGCTTGATGATCTCGTACCGGTAGCGGTCGAGCTCCGGCTCGTCGAAGACCTGGACCGCGAGGTCGAAGGGGAGCGCGGCCATCACCTTGGCGGCGGAGCTCGGCGGGAGCTCGGTGAGCGCTTCGGCGATGTCGACGGCGCGCATCCCGGCGAGCGCTTCCGCGAGGTCCGAGGGGTCGCCGTGCAGGAGGTAGAGGAGCTCCGGCGCGGAGCCGGGCGGCGGGGGGTCTCGCGTGATGGCCATCGTGTCGTCCGGGAACGGGAGCGCGCGACGGGGGCGGCGCCCCACGGCGACCCGTCCCCGAGACGACGGGAATCTACACCAAACCGGAGCGAATGCAGCGGCTCCGTCCGTACGAGCGCCTCCGGGGCCCCACGCCTCGCTCGCCTCGCCGCGGCGCTGCAGGCGAGCCCTCGCGCGCTACCGTTGCTCGCGCCCTCCCTCCATCGGCATGGGCATCCCGCCGTGCTGCTCCATGTCCATCCCCGCGTGCATCGCCTGCGGGCGCACGCGAAGGAAGACGGCGAACCCGGTGGGGGTCCGCGACCCGTAGTACGGCGTGAGCGACCGCGGGACCAGGGCGACGGCGAAGCGGCCGCCGACGCCGAGGGAGCTGCCCAGGGCTCCGGCGATCTCGCGCATGTAGCCCACGCTCGCCGAGCCGATGTCGAAGCGGCGGCCGGCGAGCGAGTCGAGCGCGAGGTCTTCCGCGGTCTTGTTCACGTACTCGAAGCGGCCGAAGAGCGCGTTCCGTCCGTCGAGGTCCACGTTCATCTCGTAGAGCGCGCTGTGGGAGAGCCGGTGGTCGGCCGAGTGCTCGTTGGCACCCCAGATGAGCGCGCTCGACCACTCCCCCCGGCGGCCGAAGGGGCGCGTGTTGAGGATCGAGGCGGAGATCCGGTGCTCCGCATCGTCCGGGTGGAGCTCCTCGGGGCTCGCGAGGTACGCGTACGACGCGCTCACGCTCCAGCGCGGGCTCGGGTTGACGGTGAGACGGCCGGCGTAGGAGTCGAGGGTGCGGAAGTCGAAGTCGGTCCGGTCCTGGTCCGGCTCGCGCCCATCGAAGATCGAGCCTTCGAGCTTCCACGTCCGCGAGAAGATCGCCGCGGTGATGGTGCCGTAGGTGATGTGCGTCGCGTCCTGCCAGTGGTGCGAGAGGGGGGCGAAGGGATCGTTCGCCGCGCTCGGCCGGTGGGGGAACGCGACGGGACCGATCGCCGGCTCGCCGACCGGCGCAAGGTAGAGCTGCACGCCGAGGTTCGGCGCCACGGCGCGCTCGTAGATCGCGGCCAGCTCCATGAACAGGTCGTGCGGGTGCTGCCGGTCGTGCAGCGGGAGCCCGTGCCGGCTCTCCCCCGACTGCAGGAGCAGCGGGTACCCGCTCGCCCCCACCGTCCACGGCTCGGCGCTGAACATCCCGCTGAGCTGCACGCGCCCGCCGGCGAGCGCGTGCGAGGCCATGAGCATCGCCCAGTTCGCGCTCCCGGCCTGGTCGTCGCCGCGCTTCGCCCGGTCGGCGTCGTTCTGGCGATCGTAGTAGCCGAAGACGAGGTAGTGCAGCATGAGCTCCCAGCCGCCGGCCATGACGTGATCGGCGTGCATGGGCGCGGCGTCCGGGAGCCAGCTCGTCCCCGACCCCGCGCGGCTCATCGGGATGCCGAGCGGACGAGCGGAGCCCCGCACCGCCGGCTGCGTGTCGGGCATCGGCATGTGCATGGAGGTATCCGGCTGGGCCGGTGCGTGGTGCACGTGCTGCGCGGGGAGCGAGGACGACGCGATGATGAGCGCCCCTGCGGCACCGAGCATCGTGACGGCGGGCACGCGGGGACGAGCGACGAACGTTCTCTGCACGAAGTGATCGGGTTCGGATGAAAGACCGTGCGATGCGCGCCGCTACAGCGTGGCGCGCCGGAGGAGCTGCGCGTTGATCGCGACGATCACCGTGCTGAGCGACATCAGCACGGCGCCGACGGCCGGGGAGAGCACGATCCCCTTCGGCGCGAGGAGGCCGGCGGCGAGCGGGATCGCGACGACGTTGTACCCGGCGGCCCACCACAAGTTCTGAACCATCTTCCGATAGCTCGCACGGCTCAGCGCGACCGTGCGCGGCACATCGCGCGGATCGCTGCGCACGAGCACCACGTCGCCGGCCTCCACGGCCACGTCGGTGCCCGCGCCGATGGCGATCCCGACGTGCGCGGTGGCGAGCGCCGGGGCGTCGTTGACGCCGTCCCCGACCATCGCCACGTGCCGCCCGGCGCGCTCGAGCGCCTCGATCTTCCCCGCTTTTTCCTCGGGCAAGACCCCTGCGAACACCGTGGCAATCCCGAGCTGCGCCGCGACCGCGTTGGCGACGGGGGCAGCGTCGCCCGTCATCATCACGACGTCGATCCCCGCCTTGCGCAGCGCATCCACCG
>JADGGM010000126.1 GCA_019689955.1 Gemmatimonadaceae bacterium | reverse complement strand
TGGGGGCGGGGCGGGGGGGCTTTGGGGGGGGGGAACCCGCGGGGCGGGGGGGGCGAAAGACGGCGCTGTCCCGCGGTATGCCGCGGCTCCAGGTGAACGCCCGGCTCTCACTCATGTCCTGGCCGATGAGCAAGTGGAACGCCTCGTCGCGGTACGCCGGGACGTCCTTCGCCGGGACGCTGCACACCCAGTGTCGTGGACGGGCGCGCGCCGCAGCGACCCGATGCTGCCATGCCTGCGCCTCGGCGGCGCGGGCGGAGTCGGTGCGGTTGCGGGCGACGCGGTCATCGAACACGAGCTCGATGCCGCTGGGGTCGCCGACGAGGTGGATCGTGGCGCGAGCCGGGGAAAAACCGACTCGCCGCGCGAGGAGCGTATAGTCTCCGGCGGCGATGTCGCGGAAGCGGAACCGGCCCGCGCGATCGGCCTACGTCGCGCCGGCGACCGAGTCGCCGCGGAGGAGGAGGACGGTGACGCCGTCGATCGAAGTGCCGGGCCAGGGGCTCCGCACCATACCCTCGACGGAAGATCGGGAAACAGTGTCCCGTACTTGCGCCGAAGACACCCGGGGCAGGATGAACAGCGCGGCCAACGTCGCGAAGGTCGCGAGTCGCGAGCGCACCAGGCGGCGCGTGCAGGGGGGGGGTCGGGATCGACCGGACTGCGCCTGGGCGAGGTGAATGGGAGCTCGTCATACCCAACGGACGCGCGAACGCGGGACACGTGCACACCGCCGGTGCGTCAGCGGCGGGTGGCGCACGTCGATCGCAGCAACGGCAGGGCAGTACTGCCCATGCAGCCGATCGCCCTCACCTGGACGCTGTCAGCCGGTAGCTCTACTTTGCGTCGAGGCCGGCGAGCTCTCACGGCGGAGGGCTCCCGACCGGCAGCACTGTCAGAGGGTGGCCGTACCGTTGGTGTTGCTCGGGATCACGGGTGGTCCCGAGCGCAGCGCGACGTCGCGCACGAGCACCGAACCGGGAGGGTATTGGCGTGGGTGGGCCTGCAGCGGTTGGCGACACGGAGCGAGGCGACGCGGCCGGCTTCTCCGGCCGGCCGGCTGCCAACCCTCCAGCTCTGCTCCGTTCCCTCGCGCTCGCGACGCAGGAGCACCCCACCGACCACAAGCGCCTCGTCGGCCCCGACGTGAACTTTGGGCGCGAGTGGCTGATCACCCTGGCCCGTGCCACCGGCGGTTGGATCGGGTGGGAGGCGACGACGGTCCGCGGGATCGCCGAGGAGCTGGCGTTTGTGCCGCTCGCCGAGCGCGGGGTGCGGGGGGGGAGCGACGTGGAGATCGGCGCGCTCGTGAACCACGCCTTCGATCGCGCGCGCGCCGCAGGGCGGCTCGGCGCGCACGCCGTCGCGCTCGAGCGGGCCCTCGGCTTCCGGCACGCCGTGCGTGACGCCATCCTCGAGCTCCGCGTGGCCGGCGTGAGCGCGGCGGACGTCCGACAGTGCGCGGAGGCGGGGTCTCCGGCCGCGGACCTCCCGGCCATCCTCGTGGAGTACGAGCGACTCCTCGCCGAGCATCACCTCACCGACCCCGCGGGGATCCTCCGCGCGGCCATCGAGCACTTCGATCGCGAGGCGCGCTACGTGCTCGACGGACCCGTCTTCCTCGCGCCATCCCTCGCGCTGCGCGGGCTCCCCGGCCAGCTGGTCGAACGTCTCCTCGCGCACGGCGCGCGCGTGCTCGCCGCCGATCCCGTGATCGACCTCACGCCCCCGTCGCGCCTCCTCGCCCTCCGCGCCAACGACGACCGCGCCGCGGTCCGCGCGCCCGATGCCGGCGCCCGATGCTCGGCGCTCGCGTGGGCGCAGGCGACGGAGCTCCCGGCCGACGACGATCCGCGCCTCGACCACTCCGCCGCGGCGGTCGACATCTTCGCCGCGGCCACGCCGTCGGACGAGCTGCGCGAGGTGTGCCGGCGCGTGATGGCCGACGGGCTCCGCTGGGACGACGTCGAGATCGTCGCGATCGACGTCGACACGTACGGCGTGGCGCTCGATGCGCTCTGCCAGCAGGTCGGGATCGGCGCGACGATGTTGCACGGGGTCCCGCTCTCCCGCACGCGACTCGGCCGCGCGCTCGACCGGTGGCTCGCGTGGCTCGAAGGGGGGCTCCCCGCGGACGTGCTGCGCGAGGCGCTCGAGGCGGGAGAGCTCCACGCACCCGGCCACGACGTCACACCGGCCGCGCTGGCCCGCGAGCTTCGCGCGCTGGCGATCGGCTGGGGGCGTGCGCGCTACGAGGGCGCGCTCGCGCCGCTGGAAGAAGGGCGGCGCGCGCACGAGCTGCGGCGCGGCGAGGATGAACCGGAGGCGGCGTTCGAGGAGCGCCGCTCCGCGCGCCGACGCACCGGTGCGGCGCTCGCCGCGCTCCTGCGCGCGCTGCTCGCCTGCACGCCCCCCGTCCCGGAGCGCGGCCGCGACCACCCGGTGCGCGCCTCGGCGGCGGCGCTCGCGCGCGCGACGCTCGGCTGGCTCGCGCTCGTTCCGCTGCACGGCGTGGCCGAGGAGCAGACGGCTCTCCGTCTCCGCACCCGCCTCGAGCAGGTGGCCGCGGTCGACGGCGCCGACGCCACCTTCGCGAGCGCCATGGCCGCGCTCCGCGACGCGCTCGCCGACCTCCGCGCATGGCCCCTCGTGACCGAGGGGCGGAAGCCGTGGAGCGCCGCGGGTGGGATGCTCCATCTCACGGACCTCGTGCACGCCGGCGCCACCGGGCGCCGTCGCACCTTCGTCGTCGGGCTCGACGCGGACCGCACGGCCGGGGGAGGACCCGAGGACCCGTTCCTCCCCGACGCCCCGCGGCGCGCGATCGCCGGAGGAACGCTCGCCACGTCGCAGGACCGCCGCGAGGAGAGTGCGTTCACGCTCGCGGCGGCGCTGGCGGCGCTGCGCGGCCGGGTGACGCTGTCGTACGCCACGAGCGGCTCGCTCGATGGGCGCGAGACCGGGCCATCGCCGGTCCTGCTCCAGGTCTGGCGCGTGCTCCGCCGCGATCGCGCGCTCTCCTACGACGCGCTGCGCGACGCGCTCCGCCCTCCGGCCGCCGCCGTGCCGGCGCGCGGCGCCGACGGGCGCCTTCGCGACGGTCAGCTCCTCGATGCGCGCGACGTCTGGCTCGACGCGATGGCCGACGGCGCGCTGCTCCTGGATGGCGAAGCGCTCGTGCGCGCGGCGTTCCCCGGGCTCGATGCGGGGCTGCGCGCGGCGGAGCTGGCCGCGGCGGCGGAGCCCACGGCGCACCACGGCATCGTCCCCCACGCCGCGGGGGTGCTCGACCCGACGCGGCGCGATGGCGCCGAGGTCTCCCCCTCGGCGCTCGAGATGCTTGCCGCGTGCCCGCTCGCGTGGTTCTACCGATACGGCCTCGGGCTCCGTCGGCCCGACGACCCCGAGTACGACCCCGAGCGGTGGCTCGACGCCGCCGCTCGCGGCGCGCTGCTGCACGAGGTGTTCGAGACGTTCGTGCGGGCGTACCGCGGCCGCCAGGACGAGATCGCGGACGACGCCGCGCGGGCGCACATCCTCGCCATCGTCGATGACGCGATCGCGCGCTGGCGGGCGACCGTTCCGCCGCCGGGGGAGGCGGTGCTCGAGGCTGAAGCGGCGGAGCTTCGCCGCGCCGCGCTCGCCTTCCTCGAGATGGAGCGCGCCGTCGCCGAGCGCGGAGACCGCGGCGCGTGGGCGCACGTCGAGTACGCGTTCGGCGGCGGAGAACCGCCGGGCACGTACCCGCTCCCCGATGGACGCGTGCTGAACGTCGTCGGCCGCGCGGACCGCGTGGACGCGCTCCCCGACGGCTCGCTGCGCGTCATCGACTACAAGACAGGGAAGGCCGGCAAGTACGCGCGGAGCGCCAAGGCGGCGCCGTTCGACGGCGGGCGGCACCTCCAGCCCGCGCTCTACGCCGCGGCCATCGCCGGGCTGCTCGACGCGCCGGTGACGCGCTTCGAGTACCGGTTCCCGACGGAGCGCGGGGAGAACGAGATCGTGTCGTACGCGGGCGAGGAGCTCGCGCGGGCGCGGGAGATCGTCGACGGACTGCTGGAGCACGTGCGCGCCGGCGCGTTCGTGCCGACGAACGACGCCAAGGACTGCACCTACTGCGAGTACCGAACGATCTGTCGCGTGCGCGGAGAGCGGAACACCATCACATCGCCGCGCGTCGAGTGGGCGAAGGACCGCGCGCCCGTGCTCGACGTCTACCGGACCATGCGTGCCCGCCGCGGGGGAGGCGATGCACAGGAGGATGACGAATGATGCCGGCACCCGAGACCCATCCCGTCGATCCTCACCTGATGGACGACCAGCCGGCGCGCGAGCGCATCCTGACGGACCTCGACACGAACCTCCTCGTCGAGGCCGGGGCGGGGTCGGGGAAGACGACACTGCTCGTCGGCCGGATCGTGGCGCTCATCGCCCGCGGCACGCCGGTGGAGCGGATCGCCGCGGTGACGTTCACGCGCAAGGCGGCGAACGAGCTGCGCGAGCGCTTGCAGGTCGAGCTCGAGGCGCGCTCGCGCGCGGCGGAGCCGGGGAGCGCGCGCGCCGAGCGCTACGAGCACGCGCTGCGCGAGCTCGGACGCGGGTTCGTCGGGACGATCCACGCCTTCTGCGCCCGCCTCCTCCGCGAGCGGCCGCTGGAGGCGGGGCTCGACCCCGACTTCCGCGAGGTGAGCGAGGAGGACTGGCAAGAGCTGCAACGCGACTTCTGGCGCCGGTGGATCGAGCGCGCGAAGCGGACGGACGACCCGATGCTCGTCGACCTGCAGCGCGTCGCGATCGACGCGCGGGAGCTCTTCGAGGCGTTCGAGACGCTCACGGCCTATCCGGACGTCGTCTTCCCCCTCGTCGACGTCGCGCCCCCCGACACCACGTCGTGCCGCCGCGCGCTCGAAGCGGTGCTCGCCGAGGCACGGGCGCTCATGCCGCGCGAGGCGCCGCCCGATGGGTGGGACGAGCTCATGCGCCTCGTGCGGCGGCTCGAGCTCCGGCGGCGGCTCGGCAACTGGGACGACCCGGCGGCCTTCTGCGCCGCCATCGAGGGGATCGCGCCGTCGCACTGCAAGCTCGTGCAGAAACGCTGGAGCGACACGAAAGAGGGGAAGGCGAGGGCCAAGCAGCTCGCGGCGGACCTCCTCGCACTCATCGAGGGGCCAATCGCGGATGTGCTCCGCGCCTGGCGCGAGCACCGCTACCCGATCGTGATGCGTTTTCTCCAGCGCGCAACGGAGGAGTTCGCGCACGAGCGGCGCGCGACGGGGCAGCTCGGCTTCGAGGATCTCCTGCTGCTCACCGCGACGCTCCTGCGCGAGCACCCGCACGTGCGTGCGGCGCTGGGCGCCCGGTGGGCGCACGTGCTCGTGGATGAGTTCCAGGACACGGACCCGATCCAGGCCGAGGTGTGCTTTCTCCTCGCCGCGGACGCAACGCCGGAGCGCGACTGGCGCGCGGTGACGCTGCGCCCCGGGGCGCTCTTCGTAGTGGGGGATCCCAAGCAGAGCATCTACCGCTTCCGCCGCGCCGACATCGGGACATACGAGTTGGTGAAGGCGCGCATCGCGGCGCACGGCGCGGTCGTCGCGCTCACGCGCAACTTCCGCTCCACCCCGCCGATCGCGCGGCTCGTCAACCAACACTTCGCGGAGGTGTTCCCGCGCGAGGCCACCGACGTGCAGGCCGCATTCCGGCCGATGCAGGTCGTGAAGGACGCACGGGCGACGACGGGGGTGCATCGCTACGTCGTGCGGCCGGCGGCGAACAACAAGGAGACGATCTTCGCCATGGACGCGGCGATGGTCGCGTCGTGGATCGCCGAGCGCATCGCGCGCGGGGAGCGCACGGCGGGCGACTTCCTCGTGCTCACCGCGACCAAGGAGCCGATCGCCGTGTACGCGCGTGCGCTGGCGGAGCGGAACGTCCCCGTGGCGACCACCGGAGCGCCGCTGCCCCAGGAGCGCGAGCTGCGGGAGCTCCTCCTCGTGCTCCGCGCGCTCGCCGATCCGGAGAACGCGGTCGCCGTGGCGGCGGTGCTGGAGGGGCTCTTCTTCGGCCTGAGCCCCGCCGATCTCTTCGACGCGCGCCAGGCGGGGCTCCGCTTCGTCGCCACGCGCCGCCCGCCGGACGACGCGCTCCCTGCCGCCCGCGCGCTGCGGCGCCTGCACGAGTGGTGGCTGCTCTCGCAGCGCGCGCCGGCCGACGTGGTGCTCGAGCGGATCGTGGACGAGACGGGGCTGCTCGCGTACGCGGCGAGCCAGCCGCTGGGGGACGTGCGCGCCGGGGCGCTGCTCCGTCTCGTCGAGGTCGTGCGCGCCGGGTCGACGCTCGGCGTGTCGGGGCTCGGCGCGGCGGTGGAGCGGATCGAGCTGGAGCTGAACGGCGAGGCTCCCGATGCTCCCCTCCTCCCCGGCCGGACCGACCGCGTGCGCGTGATGAACGTCCACAAAGCGAAGGGGTTGGAGGCGGAGGTGGTAGTCCTCGCCGCTCCGGTGGACGCGCGTCCGTGGCCGTCGCTCCTGCACGTGCGGCGCGGGGCGACGGGGGAAGCGACGGGCGGCATGTGCATCACCGCTGACAAGCGCATCCTCGCGCACCCGCCGGGGTGGGCCGCGATGGCGGAAGCCGAGGACGCGCTCCGCGGGGCCGAGCGCGCGCGGCTTCTCTACGTCGCGGCGACGCGCGCCAAGCAGGAGCTCGTCGTCGCGCAATGCCAGCGGTCGACCAGGAACGGCCCGGTCCCCGACGAATCGATGTGGAGCCCGCTCGCGCCCGCGCTCGAGTCGCTGGCGACGCCGATCGAGCTCCCGATCGCCCCCGCGCCCGGGCGCCGGCAGGTGACACGCGACCACGCCGTGATCGCCGCGGCCATCGCCGACGCCGAGGCGCGGCGCCGCACCGCGGCCGACCCCTCGCTCACCCTGACGACCGTGACGGAGTCCGCGAAGGGCACGTGGGACGAGGCGCGCCCGATGGACGTCCTTCAGCCTCCCGGCGCGAACGCCGGCGCGGCGTGGGGGCGCGCCGTGCATCGCGCGATCGAGGCACTGGGGCGCGGCCGGCGCGACGAGTCGCTGCGCGCGTTCATCCGCGCCGTGGCGCTGCACGAGGGGCTCACCGACGCGCAGCGCGACGAGCTCGACGCGGTGATCGCCGCGGTGGCCGGGTCGGCTGCGTGGCAACGGCTCCTCGTGCACGGCGCCCCGCGCGTGGAGCTCCCGGTGATGCGGAGCGTGCGCGACGCGGCGGGGGAGCGCGTCACCGAGGGGGTGGTCGACGCGGCGGTGCTCGGCCGCGAGGGATGGGTCGTCGTCGATTGGAAGACGGACGCGGTCGAGGGCGAGCGGTGGCGCGAACGGCTTGCGCGGTACACCCGTCAGGTCGACGCGTACGCGGAGATCCTCGGTGCGCTGACGGGCGCGCCGGCGCGCGGGACGGTCGAACGGATCCCGCGGGGCGCGGGAGGCGCGTGATGCCGCGCGGTGCATCGAAGTCGCCGCGGAGCGACAGAGGGAGCGCCAAGGTCCAGCGGCTCATCGACCTCATTGCCGCGCTCCTGGCGCATCGCATGCCGGTCACCTTCGACCAGCTCGTCGCGGAGGTGCCTGCGTACGGCGGGAAAGCGCGGGCGACGCAGAAG
>JADGGM010000125.1 GCA_019689955.1 Gemmatimonadaceae bacterium | reverse complement strand
GAAATAGCGGGGGAAGGGGAGAGGCGCGCGGGCGGGCATCGCGTTGCGCAACCTGCGCCGCGCGGCGGGTGCTCCCGGAACGTGTCCGCGCTCGGTGCGCGCGGACGACGCCTGGCGATTCGCACGGATTCGCAGACCGTTCGCGCGAATTCGCTGCGAATCGGCTCAGCGTAATTGTGAAGTGCCCGTGCGTACTGCGTTGTGGCGCGCGCACATCCTTGAAGCCTTGGGTACGGCATCTGTCCTGCCATACGACAGGACGTCTCTCTTCCGGAGCGTCCTGTGTTCGTCTCGTCGCGCCTCGCGGTCCTCGCCGTTCTCCTCGTCACCGTAGCCCCGGCCACACCCACGCGCCCGGCCGTCCCCGTTGTGCCCCCGCGCGCTCGGGCCGCGCTCCTCGCCTGTACGAGTGAGTTCGCGTCCATCACCCCATGCAGCACGAGCCGGACGATGACGCCGAGCTCCAGCGCGACGCAGACCTACACGCTCACCAACGACAACGGTGAAGGGCCGCTGAACTGGAGCGTGAGCTGCGTCAAGCCGGCGTTCGTCACGTCGTGTACCGCCTCGCCTTCCTCGGGCTCGCTCCGGATCGGTTTCTCCACGACGATCACGGTGACCTACACCGTCGGCACCACCGCGGGCTCGGGGACGATCAACGTCAACATTCCTGGCGCCGGTACCAACCTCGGCGCGACGATCAGTGTCACGCTCCCCGTCTATTCCGTGAGCGTGACGCCCAAAGGGGGCACGCCGATCACCGCCTCCCCTGGCGGGGCCTACACCCAGAACTTCACGGTCCAGAACACGGGGAACACGACGCAGACCATCGGGCTCGCCACGAGCTGTAGCGCCAGCATCACGTGCACGCTCGGCACCACCTCGGTGAGTCTCGCCGCCGGCGCGTCGACCACCGTGCCCGTCGACTATACGGCCGGCGCCGCGGGGACGTCCGGCACCGTCGGGCTCCACGCGTCAGTGACGGCGTATCCCGTGGCCGAGGACACCGGCTACGTGAGCGTGGTCGTGCCCGCGCCCGCCCCGGCCACGCCGGTCGTCACACCCAAGGCAGGCACGGTCACACGCCTCCCGCATACGCCATACACCTCGACCTTCTGGGTGCGCAACGGCGGCGGGACCGCCGGTACGTTCGGTCTCTCGGCCACGTGTCCGGACGGCTGGGGGTGCGCCCCATCGCGCGACAGCGTCACACTCGCCGGCGGGGACTCGGCGAGCGTCACCGTGAGCTACACCACCGGCGCCACGTTGGCGAATGGCGTCGTCGCGCTCCGCGCGGCCACGGCGAGCGTCGCCGACACCGGCCGGATCACGGTCAGCGTGCCCGTCTCCGTGGCCGTGACCCCCGACGGCGGGCAGGTCGATCGCTCCCCGGGCGCGGCCTCGTTCGCCTTCACGCTCGCGACCACGCTCCCTCCCCCGACGACGTTCGCGCTCGCGTACACCTGCCCCGGGCCCGCGGCGACCGCGTGCAGCGGGCCGTCCTCGGTCACGGCGTCGGCGTCCCAGCCGGCAAGCATTCCCGTGAGCTTCACGGTCGGGACGGTGGGGACGAACAGCGGCGTGACCGTGACGGCCACGCAGGAGGGGGAGAGCGCGAACGCCGATGCCGGCACGATCCAGGTCGTGGCCGTCACGAACGTGAGCTGCAACGGCGCGTACACGACCATCCTCCCCTGCGCAGGCGTCGACACGCTCCCGGCCAACACCGCGCACACCGTCACGTTCACGGTCGCGAACAGCAGCAATGCGGCACAGAATTACATCATCGTCTGCCAGCCCTCAGGTACCGTGTCGAGCTGCACCCTCGGCAAGCCATCACTCACGGTGCCGGCGTTCGGCGATTCCACCGTGAGCGTCGTCGCTCAGACCGCGGCGGCGAGCGGACCGGGCTCGGTGCAGCTCCTGGCCTACGGCGACGCGGGCGACAACGTCGGGGGCGCCGTGTACGTGACCGTGGCCGGAACGCGCGCCGTCGCGGTGGCCCCGAAGAACGGCACCGACTCCACCACGATGTGGTCGACGGACTACCACGACTTCACCGTCCACAATACCGGCACCGTCGCCGCGATCTACAACATCACCGCGAGCTGCACCGGTGTCACGAGCCCGTGCGGGCCTACGCCCATCGCGGATACCCTCGCGCCCGGCCGGTACGACACCGTCAGGGTGACCTATACCGCCGCCGCCGACGGCACCCCGACGCGCCTCGCCCTGATCGCTACCGATGCCGCCGACAGCACCGTGCGCGATTCCGGCTGGGTCAACGCGACGGTCCACACGCCGTGCGCTGACGGAACCGCGACCGTCACGTGCACCGCCAGCGCGAGTGCGCTCATCAATCGGTCCGGACTGACCGTGCACTTCGGGATCCGCAACGATGTCAACGAAGAGCAATCGTTCAACGCCACGATCACCTGCACCGGGGCCGTTGTCTCGTGCAGCTTGAACCCCAACCTCATCGTGCACGCGATGGGCTACCAACGTGTGCAACCCGGCCAGACGGCCAGCGTGACGGTGTACTACGCGACCGACACGCTCCCGGGCACCGGGGTGATCTACCTGGTCACCGGCGGGGAGAACGGTACGATCGGTGGCAAGACGACCGTGACCGTGAACCTCCCGCCCAAGACGCCGGCCCCGCAGCTCTTCGCGGTGACGCCACACTTCGCTACGCTCCAGCTCGACCCCGGCCAGGCCACCACCCAGCGCATCCAGCTCCAGAGCCGCGGTACCGACACGGCCACGTACGTCGTCGCCGTCGCCTGTACCGCCCATGGTGCGCTCGCCGGCGGTTGCACTCCAGCGCTCGACACCGTCCTTCTCCAGCCGGAGGTCGCGGCCACGTTCACGGTCCCCCTCACCGCCGGTCTGACACCGGAGGGCTCCGACACGCTCACCCTCCGCGCGTGGCAAGCAAACGACACCCTCGTCCGCGACAGCAGCACGATCGCGCTCACCGTCGTGCGCGATCCCGCGGTCGTCGACATCGCGAGCGTGAACCCGGGTGATGTCCGCGACCCGAGCCTCTGCCTCCACGTTGCCGTTGCCCCCGGGGTGAGCTACGCATGCGGCGATGTGCGCCTCGCGTACGCGCTTCCCAGCACGCGCACGCGCAACCAGGTGCGCACGCCGGTCCTCCTCTATGATAGCCGCCTCGCCTATCCCTACATCGTGGTTGCGGCCAACGTCTCTCCGCCGAACGATGGCCGCGTCCTGCAGGCCGTCATCGCCCGGCTCCTCGACAGCACCGGCGCCAAGCTCGACTCGGCGCGCTGGGCGGGGTCGAACTGGACGGCCGGGAGCACGCGCCGTATCGCCCTCCTCTTCGATCCCGTGGCCACGCGCAACTACCCCGAAGGCGCGCACCGCTACGCCCTCGAGGTCACGCGCAGCTACGCCGACGGCACTACGGCGCGCGACACCGCGACCGGCACGTTCCTCGTCGTCCGGCGCGACCACAGCCAGTTCGGCCACGGCTGGTGGCTCGCCGGGCTCGAGCACCTGCACGCCACCCCAGGCAAGACGACCCTCTTTTGGACCGGTGGTGACGGGAGCGCGCGCGTGTACACGCGCGATGGCAC
Source organism: Gemmatimonadaceae bacterium (assembly GCA_019689955.1). Taxonomy (GTDB): domain Bacteria; phylum Gemmatimonadota; class Gemmatimonadetes; order Gemmatimonadales; family Gemmatimonadaceae; genus JADGGM01. The sequence continues at coordinate 4,049 of JADGGM010000125.1, read as the reverse complement.
TTCCGCTGTCTGGCACGCCCCCAACGTCGACCGGCCGGACAGCATCGCCCAGGTCGGCGATCGCTACGTGCGCTACCTGCCGCACGGCGCCCGCGTGCAGTTCGACACGACCCATGGCTGCCACCTGGAGACGATCACCCGCCTCGGCGACACGACGCGCTTCCACTACGCCGATCCCGCAGGGTGCGGCCAGCTCGACACGCTGACGCTCCCCCCAGCGAGCGCGGGGCGCAAGTATGTCTTCACGTACGCGAACCCCTCGCCCGGGGTCTGGTGGCTGGCCCGCGTCGACGCCCCGCCGGTCAATGGCCAGGCCCGCGCGGTGACGTTCGCCCGGAACAGCGCGGGGCAGCTCACTACTCTCGTCGACCCGGCCGGCGACACGGTCCACCTCGCGCTGCGCGCCTCCTACGACGACCGGATCACGCGCTGGATCGACGAGCGCGGCGACACGACCGTGATCACCTACGCCACGACGACCCCCGGGCCCGTGGCCCAGATCGCGGTGCCGATCGCCCCGGACACGGCAGCCGTGACCACCTTCACCCCCGCGGCCACGCGCGGTCTCCAGGGCTCGCCCGCCGTCGCGCTCGACGCCGCGTACACCAAGGTTGATGGCCCACGTACCGACGTGGGCGACAGCACACTCCTCTGGCTCGACCGCTTCGGCGCCCCCTGGCGCATCCGCAACGCGCTCGGCGATGAGACCCTCATCACGCGTGACTCGACGTGGCCCGCGCTCGCGGCGCAGGTGCGTTCGCCCGACGGGGCACTCGCCGGCGCGCGCTACGACGACCACGGCAACGTGCTCGCCGACTCGAGCACCGTGGCGCTCGATCCCGTGGTGTATGCGACGACGCGCTACACGTGGGACCGTCAGTGGGACTTCGTCGCGACGATCACCCGCCCCGAGGGGGACGTGGTGCGCATGACGTACGACCCGACCACGGGGAATCGGCTCACCCAGGAGGATGGCGACCCGGCCAGTCGCGTGCGCTTCGACTACTACGCGAGCGGGCCCGCGGCCGGGCTCCTGGAGCGGATCCACTATCCGCTCGGCGCGACCGACTCGGTGGCCTACGACACGACGCTGGGGAACCTGGCCGCGACCGTGAGCGCGATGGGGGACACGGTCCTCTATGTCCGCGACGGAATCGGGCGCGACAGCCTCGTCCTGCAGCGGAGCGACTCGACCGCGGGGTTCCGCGTCACGCAGTACTTCAAGGACATCCTCGACCGCGACATCCTCACCATCGACTCGGCGGGGGGGCAAGCGCTACGCGTCCGCCAGCACTTCGATCCGGCGGGCAACCTCGACACCCTCACGCGGTCGAGCACACCCGATCCGAATCAGATCGGGACCGTGACCCGGGTGTTCGCCTACGACCGGGCGAATCGCAAGATCCGCGAGACGCCGCTGATCCCGCCCGATGCGACGTCCGCGTGCGGCGTGACGGTCCAGCCGATCACGTGGACGTACGACCCGGCGGGCAACCTCATCGCCGGCGGGCCGCGCCCGACGACGAACACGTACGACGCGCTGAATCGCCTCATCCGCGCTGAGGGGAGCGACACGGCGACGTACGCGTACGATGCCATGGGGCATATGCTCGCCGCGAACAACGCCGCCGCGCGCATCGCACGGACGTACTACCTGAACGGCCTCCTTCGCACCGACACGCTGCGGATTGCCACCGCCGTGCTCTCGGACAGCAACTTCCAGCAGCACGTCTACGGCCTCGGCTACGGCTATGACCTCGACGGCCGGCGCATCTGGATGGCGCAGGGCGAGGGGGACACGACGCGCTATACCTACGACCCACAGAGCGGCCTACTCGCCTCGATCACCGATGGCTTCGGCAACCGCTTCAACTACCATTACGACGCCCGGCGCCGTCTCGTCGCGCTCGCGCGCCTGGCGCAGCAAGCCGACAGCATCACCGAAACGTACGAGTACGACGCGGACTCGCGGCTCATCGCGCGTGCGATCCACTCGCCCGGGGTCGGCCAGCCGATTCACGACGACAGCCTGATCTACGACCGCGCGGGGCGCGTGATCGCGAACGCGAAGACCGGCGACGTCCTCAGCTATTCCCCGCTCGGCGCGCTCACACACACGGCCTTCGCCGACCCGAACACGAGCCCAGAGTTTTTCACCACCGATGCGCTCGGCAACAAGGTCTCGGCCATCACGTACGGCACGTCGTACAGCCAGAGCGATTATCAGTACGTCAAGGGCTCCGACCGCCTGAACGTGGCCTCCCACCCGCCGACCAGCCCCGGCGACACGACGTACTACTGTGAGGATGCGTACGGCGCGGTCACGCGCGAGCTGACCGGGCATCCGCTCTTCAAGTTCGACAATCAATGGGTCATCGAGACGCGTGACACCCGCAATACGTACAATCGCCAGCGCCAGCTCATCCAGAGCGCCTTCACCTTCGACACGCTCCCGCACCAGCATCCCACGTCGGTCGCGTTCCACACTACGGAGACGTACCGCTACGATGCCCTCGGCCGCCGCGTTTGGGTGCGCATGGTGCGCGACACCACGCCGAACTGCACGCGGATCAACGGGTGCCCGAACGAGTTCACCCGCACCGTGTGGGACGGTAGCCAGATCCGCCGGGAGATCCGCGCGAGCGGTGATACGGCGAGCGCCGCGCAGGAGAGCGACAACACCAACGGGACCTATTCGGGCTCGGTGACCTACGTTAACGGCCTGGGCACCGACGCGCCGCTCGAACTGATCCAGGCCCAAGGCGGGGCGATCCAGCTCTACACGAACTGGCGCGGCCAGTTCGACTTCGGGACCTGCGGGACGAGCGGCGCTCAGTGCCCCTCGACGACGATCACCTTCCCGGCGGCGAGTGCGTCATCGTACGGCGCCTTCGGCACGGCGCCGGGGAGCGCGCTGCGGTGGCACGGGACCGTGATCATCGGGTTGGCGGACGGGTCGGGGTATCAGTACCGGCGGAACCGGTATTATGATGCAAGCACCGGGCGGTTCACGCAGGAGGATCCGATCGGGTTGGCGGGGGGGCTGAACGTATATGGGTATGCGAATGGGGATCCGGTGTCGTATGCGGATCCATTTGGCCTCTGTCCTCAAGGGTTGAGTGAAAGTCAGCAGTCCCTGTGTGAAGGCATCGAGAGCACCATGATGCTCTTGGGTGGCACGTTAGGCGCCGCCAAGGGGGGCGGTGAGGGGTTCCTCCTCGCGCTGCCGACGGGAGAGGTTGCTGGGGTCGTCACGATCCCGGCGGGAGCGATCCTCGAAGGCGCTGCCGGTGTGGCAGCCGGTAAGCTGTGGGGGCAAGCGCTCACTAACATTCTCTTCAGCTCGGGGTTCAATAGCCGTACAACCGCGCGGGCGAAGATCGGGAGGCAGGCTGTTCGCGTTGATGCGGAGTTGCCGACCGATCACTCGCCCGGAGAGGTGCATGTCCAGACGAAAGGACCTGGTGGGCCGCAGAAATTCCGGGTGCCCAGTGTCGACGATCTCTCCGGTCTTCCCAAGTCCATCCGAGAAAACGAGCTCATCCAGCGTGGCATCGCCAAGGCTTTCGACCTTATCAACAGGTTTCAGCAATGAGCAAACGCGTAGCTGTCCCGACGAATGTGGTGCTCGAGTATTGGCAGGGGCGCGACCTTCCCGGTGTCGTGTACGAGAACACCCCTGTCGATCCCGAGCACACGGATGAGCTGACGATCGCCCTGCGCTCCGACGAGCCGGATGACACTAGTGATCCACGAACGCCGCTCTTCCTCGGCCGTCCACAGGTGCATTTCGCTGGTACTCCGCGAGCGCTGGAAGCCTTCGGGAGATACTTGATTGCCTTGGCGCGACTCGAAACCGCGGACCCCAATCCCCACGAGCACTTCGAAGACGTCCAGAACGCAGATGGCGGAACCATCCACCTCATCGTTCGACGGGAGTAGAGGCGTGGGCGCTGGCGTGCTCGCGTGTCAATTCGGAGGCCGCTGATCCTCCCTGCGCCTCGACCGGATCCCGGGAGCCACGCCAGGCCCGTCCTCACATTGTGGGG
>JADGGM010000124.1 GCA_019689955.1 Gemmatimonadaceae bacterium | reverse complement strand
AGCCTCAGCTACATCGACCGCTCGAGCCACCTCGGCGCCGACGTGGGTGTCTCGCCCATCCTCGGCGCGGAGCTCGGCCACGCCGCGATCTTCCCCAGCGCGCGCGGCTTCTTCCCCAACTTCCCCCCGGAGATCCCGGAGCAGCTCTACGACAACTCGCAGGCGATCCACCGTTTCACCGGCAGCGGCACCGTCGACTTCCGCCCCACCGCGTGGTTCTCGAACCGCCTCGTCGTGGGGATCGACTACACGGGCGACGACAGCCGCGCGCTCGAGCGCTTCGCCCCGCCCGCCCTCGCCGCGTTCCTCCCGCCGAGCGTCGCGGCGGGGCGGATCACCCAGACGCTGCGCAACAACACGCTCATCACCGCCGACTACTCCGGAACCGCGCGCGTGGCGCTCACACGCTCCCTCTCCGCGGCATCGTCGATCGGCGGGCAGTTCTACCGCACGCAGTTGAACACGAGCACCCTGGGCGGGATGTCCTTCCCCGGCCCCAAGGTCGAGACCGTGTCGGCCACCGCGCAGCAGTTCAACTCCACGCAGACGTCGATCCTCAACACGACCATCGGCGCCTACGCGCAGGAGCAGTTCGGCTGGAACGACCGCCTCTTCCTCACCGCCGCCGTGCGCGTGGACAACAACAGCGCCTTCGGCAACGATTTCAAGTGGGTGACCTACCCGAAGGTGAGCGGCTCGTGGGTCGTGAGCGAGGAGCCGTTCTGGCACGTCGATGCGATCAACACGCTCAAGCTGCGCGCGGCGTACGGCGAGTCGGGGCGGCAGCCCACGGCGTATGCCGCGCTGCGCACCTACACGCCGGTCTCCGGGCCCGATGGCACGAACGGCGTGACCCCGGGCTCCGCCGGCAACCCCAACCTCAAGCCGGAGCGCGGCAAGGAAGTGGAGGTCGGGTTCGAGGGCACCTTCTTCGGCCGGCTCGACCTCGACTTCACGTACTTCGACAAGCGCACCACCGACGAGATCGTGCAACAACCGATCGCTCCGTCGAGCGGCTTCCCCGGCGACCAGTTCGTGAACCTCGGCAAGGTCACGAACCACGGGATCGAGCTGCAGGCGAGCGTCCAGGCGCTCACGGGGACGACGCTCGCCTGGGAGATCACCGCCAACGTCGCCACGAGCCGCGACAAGATCGTGGACCTCGGCGGGCAGCCGGCGATCCCGGCCCCCGGACAGAACAACATCGCCGGCTACCCCATCGGCGGCTACTTCGCCAAGCGCGTGGTGCAGACGGACCGCGACCCGGCGACGGGGCTCGCGACCAACATCCTCTGCGACGGCGGCCCGGGGCAGGCGCCGATGGCGTGCGCCGCGGCGCCGCTCCTCTTCATCGGCACGCCGACGCCGAAGGTGAGCGGCTCGCTCGCCAACACGTTCACCATCGGGGGGCGTCTCCGCCTCTACGCGATGGTCGACTTCAAACGCGGGCACCGGCTGTTCAATGCCACCGAGCAGCTCCGCTGCGATGGGACGATCGGCATCGGGCTCTGCGAGGCGAACTACTTCCCCGAGAAATACTCGCCGCTCTACCTCGCCGAGCTCCCGGCCAGCGACAACCTCGCCGGGATCAATGACCAGTTCATCCAGGACGCCTCGTTCGTGAAGCTGCGCGAGGTCTCGGCGAGCTACACGCTGCCGGAGCGGTGGCTGCGGCGCGCGGGGGTGTCGCGGGCAGTGGTCAGCGTCGCCGCGCGCGAGCTCCACACGTGGACGCGCTACCGCGGCGTGGACCCGGAGGTCAACGCGAGCGTCAGCGCGAGCGACCCGCTCGCGTACGACCAGGGCGTCATCCCGCCGCTCAGCCACTTCGTTGCGACCCTCAACCTCACGTTCTGACCATGCGAGCCTCCATCCGCCAGAGCAGCTCCGCGGCGACGCGCCGCTGGATCCGGCGCCGCCGGCGCGCGGCCACGGCCGTCGGCGTCACGGCCGCGCTGCTCGCCATGGGCGCCTGTCGCGACATCACCACGCTCCGGCAGGAAGACCCGAGCCAGCTCTCGGCCGGCACGCTCTTCGTCCCCGCGAACGCGACGCTCCTGGTGAACGGCGCCATCGGCGATTTCCAGTGCGCGTACCTGCGCTACATCGTCGCCAGCGGGCTCCTCGACGACGAGCTGATCGCGGCGATCGTTCGCACCGACAACTTCGACTTCGACCGCCGCACGCTCCCCACCAGCGGGCTGTATGGCACGGGCGACTGCACGAGCATCCAGATCCCCGGCGTGTACACGCCGCTCTCGGTCGCCCGCGCGTCCGCCGACACGATCCTCGCGCGGCTCGACGAGTGGACGGACGACGAGGTGCCGAACCGCACGGCGCTCATCGGGAAGGCGGCCGCGTACGCGGGGTATAGCCTCGTGCTCCTGGGCGAGGGGATGTGCTCGGCGGCCATCAACGTGGGCCCGGAGCTCACGCCGGCGCAGCTCTTCGCGGAGGCCGAGACGCGCTTCGACCGCGCGATCGACGCGGCCGGTGCGGCCGGTGATGCCACGACGCTCCACCTCGCCCAGCTCGGCCGCGCGCGCACGCGCCTCGACCTCGGCAACCCGGCCGCCGCGGCCGCCGATGCGGCGGAGGTGCCGGACGGCTTTCTCGTCGCCGTGAACACGGACGCGACCGACCAGCGGCGGCAGAACCTCGTGTACGTGCACACGGTCCTGAACGCTTTCTCCTCCGTGGATCCCTCGTTCCGCAACGTCACCTGGGGCGGCACGCCCGACCCGCGCGTGGCCGCGACGAACACGGGGAACCTCGGCACCAACGGCGCCGAGGTGTGGTTCCCGAACAAGTACGCCACGATCACCTCGCCCGTGCCCGTCGCAAAGTGGGCGGAGGCGCAGCTCATCATCGCCGAGGCGGACGTCGCCGCCGGCCGCGCGGGGGACGCGGTGACGATCATCAACGAGCTCCACGCGCGCGCCGGCATCCCGCCGTACGACGCGACGGGCGCCACGGACGCCGACGTGCTGGCGCAGATCATCGAAGAGCGGCGCCGGGAGCTCCACCTCGAGGGGCACCGGCTGGGCGACATCCGCCGCTACGGGCTTCCGCTCTCGCCCCCGCCCGGCGCGCCGTATCCCTCCGGCGGCACGTACGGCGATCAGAAATGCTTCCCGCTCCCCGACGTGGAGCGCATCCACAATCCGAACATCGGAGGCGGCGGCTAAGGACGGCAGCGCGCTCATCCCCGCGCAGCGGTGAGGTCCTTCGCGTACACCCCCTTGAACCGGCTCACCTCCGAGCGCTCGCGGTTGAGCTCGGGGATGTCGCGCTCGACGAACCCGCGCCGGCGGAAGAACACGTCGTTGTTGCTCACGGCGAAGATGGTCGTGTAGCCGCGCACGCGCGCCAGTTCCTCCAGCGCGTCCAGGAGGGCGATCCCGATCCCGCTCCCCTGTGCCTTCGGGTCCACGGCCAGGGAGCGCACTTCGGCCAGGCTCGGCGCGTAGTCGTCGAGGTGCACGCACCCCACCACGCGCCCGTCCTCCACGGCGACGATGAAGTCATGCGCGTGCTCGGCGATGAACGTGAGCGTGCGCGGGAGCAACGTCCCGGCCGGGACGTAGAGATCGATGAGCGACTTGATGGCCGCCGCATCCGCGGCGGTCGCTGGACGGGTGATCACGGACGAGCGAGAGCAGGGAGGTCGCGGCTCGCTCCGCGGGCCGGGCAGGACCGGAGCCGGGAGCGCGGTCGCCATGAAACATGGCGAGGCGGCTCACGCGGAGCCAGCGGTCGCGCGCAGTCGCTGCTCGATCTGGTCCGCGGGGAGCGGGCGGTCGAAGAGGTACCCCTGGCCCAACTGACACCCGAGCTCGTGGAGGCGGCGCTGCTGCCGCGGCTCCTCGATCCCCTCGGCCACGGTACGGAGCGAGAGCATGTCCGCCAGCGCGATGATCGTGCGCGCCAGCGCGGCGTCGTTCCCCTCGAACACCACCCCGTCGACGAACGACTTGTCGATCTTGAGGACGTCGATCGGGAAGCGCTGGAGCCAGCTCAGCGACGAGTACCCCGTCCCGAAGTCGTCGATCGCGATGCGCACGCCGAGCGCCTTGAGCTCGTTCAGGCGCGCGATCGTCGCGTCGATGTCGCGCATCACGACGCTCTCGGTGATCTCGAGGACCAGGCGCCGCGGGTCGAACCCCGACTCGTCCAGCGCGCGCGCCACGTCGGCCGCGAGCCCGTCGTGCTGGAACTGGCGCCCGGAGATGTTGATCGTCACCGTGAGCGGCTCGCCGCCATTCTGCTGCGCCAGCCACGCCGCGCCCTGGCGGCACGCCTCGCGGATCACCCACCGCCCGATCGGGACGATGAGCCCCGTCTCCTCGGCGAGCGGGATGAACGTCGACGGCGGAAGCATCCCGCGCACCGGGTGTTCCCACCGGACGAGCGCCTCGACCCCGATGAGGTCCCCGCTGTCCAGGCGCACGATCGGCTGGTAGAGGAGCCGGAGCTGCTTCCGCTCGACCGCCTCGCGGAGATCGGCCTCGAGCCCCAGACGGTCCACGAGCGCGCGGTGCATCGCCGGCTCGAAGATCGCGTACCGCCCCTTGCCCGCGCTCTTCGCCGTGTACATCGCCACGTCCGCGTTGCGCAGCAGCTCTTCCGCGTTCTCGCGATTCGCCGCGCGCGCGATCCCCATGCTCGCCGCGATCGTGACCGAGGTCCCGTCGAGTGGGATCGGCGACCGGAAGCTCGCCGCGATCCGGTCCGCGACCACCACCGCGTCGGCATCGGTGCGGACGTTCTCGAGGAGCACCGCGAACTCGTCCCCGCCCAGCCGCGCGACGGTGTCGCAGCCGCGGGTGGCGTTGAGGATGCGGGTGGCGACGACCCCGAGGAGACGGTCCCCTTCGCCGTGCCCCAGGCTGTCGTTCACGGTCTTGAAGTCGTCGAGGTCCACGAAGATCACGGCGACGCTGTCGACGCTCCGGGCCGTGGCGGAGAGGGCATGCTCCACGCGGTCGCGAAAGAGGGCGCGATTGGCGAGCCCGGTGAGCGGATCGTGGAAGGCCTGGAAGGCGAGCTGCGCCTCCAGCCGCTTGCGCGCGGTGACGTCACGCGCGACCCACACCACGCTGTCCTCGGTCATCGGGGAGAGCGTCGCCGCGAACCACACCATGTTCCCGTCGAGGCGCAGGCTGTACTCGATCTCCACCGGGCGCCGCCCTTCCAGTGCGCGCTCGATGCAGGCGAGGAGCGTCGCCACCTGCTCCGCGGGGAGGACGTCGCGCAGGTGCTTCCCGAGCCATTCGTCCGGCGGCCGGTGCGGCGGCTGCGCGGCGCTCGGTGCGATCTTCACGTAGCGCCCGTTCCGGTCCACCGCCACGATCACGTCCGACATCGCCCCCACCAGCGCGCGCAGCTCCGCCTCGCTCGCCAAGAGCGCCTGCCGCGCGCGGCGCAGCGTGCGCTCGTTCCACTCGGTGGCGTAGGTCGCAATGCACCCGGCCACGGCGAGGAGGAGCACTTTCGACATCTCGTCCATCACGGAGGTGCCGCTGGCCGTGATCGAAAGGAGCGGGCCGTTGACGAGCGGGAGACGCCCGACGTGCGTGAGGAACACCACGAGCCCGGCGTACTGTACGACGGCGGTCACCGACGCCACCGCGGCGCGCTGCGCCGAGCTGGTGAAGGGGCGCGCGGCGAGGATCAGGAAGTACACGAGCCAGATCGGCGACTTCACGGCGAGATCGCCGGGCCCCGCGATCCCGTAGCCGGCGAGGAGCGCGGTGACGGCGGTGATGTCGATCACCGCGTTGACCGTGGAGAGCCACGGCGCGGCGCGGCGCGCGCGGTGCAGGGCGACGTACTGCCACCCGGTCCACGCCATCATCGGGACGAGCACGGCGACGTTCGCGATCCGCAGCGCCCGCGTGAGGTGCGGGGTGTAGACCACGGCCGCGCCGGCGAGGAGGAGGAGCACGCCGGCGCGCACGTAGTTCAGGAGGCGCTCGGCCTCCGCGCGCTCGCGCTCGATCAGCGCCGCGGCGGCGCTCGGGTCCTGCGAAGCGGGGGTGGGGACGGAAGGCGTCACGCGATCTCGTGCGTGGGACGACGGCAGCGTGCGGCGTGTGCTCAGAGGACGGCACCACGTCGCCCATCGTCACACGGCCCCCCCGCACGCATGTTTGTGGCGCGCCGCCGGGACGTCCGCCACACGGGCGCGGCGAGTCAGGCGTCGCGCTGCACGCCCGGCGCCGGTGCCTCGAACCGTCCCGGTGCGCCGATGGTCGCGTCAGACTCCGGCGCCACTTCTTGCTGCCAGCGGAAGAAGAGCACCGAGATGCTCCCGAGCACGATCACCGTCCCCACGAGGAGCATGAGCCCGCCCGCGACCTCCTGGTCGCCGAGCGCGGAGATCCCGGGGATGGGCGGCGCCAGCTCGTAGGTGCGGTACACCGGGAAGGTGGCGTACAGGAGGTAGGTCGCCACGCCGGTGTGCGCCAGCGTACCGAGGAACAGGTAGCCCATCTTCATCGGCCGCCCGAAGCGCGGCCGGATGGGGATGTCGCACACCACCGGCCACCAGAACGCGATCCCGCTCACGAGCCACGCCATCTCGAGCGCGAACGAGCCGAGCTGGCTCGACATCAGCGCGTCCACCACCGCCGGCACGTGCGTCGTCACGACGATGATGTCGAACGCCACGAGCCCGACGATCGGCTGCGTGATCGCCCGCACCGTCCGCTCGAGCGCCGGGCGCCGCGTCAACCCCTCCAGCGTCGGGCGCGGGAGCCCGAACAGGAGGAGCGGCGGGACGATCATCGCGACGAGGAGGAACTGCACCATGTGCACGCTCGCCAGGTACCCCGCGCCGAGCGCCCCCACGGGCCAGTCGAACGCGATCCAGGTGAGCAGCACCCCGGCGCTCGCCGCGGCGACGCGGCGGCGATCCCCGCGCGCCGGCTCCCCCGCGCGCCGGTACGCCCACCAGTACCACCCCGCCATCACCAGCACGATGAGCCAGACGCCCACGTACGGGCGCCACGTCCACGACCACGCCACCCCCTGCGCCGAACACCACCACTGCATCGATCAGTCTCGCGCGAAAGTTGGAGCGGCGACGGCGCCGCCATGCGCTCCCGTGCTCATCGCGGCGACCACCGGTCGCGCACGAGCTTCGGGAGGTCGTTGGCCCAGTCTTCCTGCCGCGTGCCGAACGGGTAGACCACGTGGGCCTCGTTGTCCGGCGTGAACGCGATCACCTGCGCCGCGTGCCCCACGGCGTAGTCCTTACCGGTCCCGGGCTGCTTGACCGCGGCGCCGAGGTGCAGTTGCGCTTGGATCTTGTTCACCTCGTCCAGGCTCCCGCGAAGCCCGATGAAGCTCGGGTCGAAGTTGTCGAGCCACGAGCGGATGCGCAGGAGCGAATCGCGCTCCGGGTCCGTGGTCACGAACACCACCTTCGTGCGGCTCGCCACCTCGAAGGGGAGGCGCTTGAGCACCGCGGCGATGTTGGCGAGGTGGACCGGGCAGATGTCCGGGCAGTTGGTGTAGCCGAAGTAGAGCAGGGTGAGCGAGCCGTCGGTCTCCTTGCGGAAGTCGAACGGCTTCCCGTTGGTCGCCGTCAGCGTGAACTCGGGCTTGGGGAGGGGCGGGTCGAGCACCACGCCGCGATACGCCGTGGAGCGCCCGCGCTCCGCGGCCGAC
>JADGGM010000123.1 GCA_019689955.1 Gemmatimonadaceae bacterium | reverse complement strand
CCGGGGCGCGCTCTTCATCACCGCGGGGCTGCGAGGGGATCGCGCCCCGAACGTCGGCCGCCAGTACCGCACGACGCTCGCGCCGCGGATCGGCGCGGCGTATGTCCGGCAGCTCGGCACAGTGCAGGCCAAGTTCCGCGCGGCGTACGGCAAGGGGATTCGCCCGCCGATCAGCGGGGCCAGAGATGGAGGGATGAGCGCGCAAGGTACGGTCCTCCCGAACCCGGCGATCGGCCCGGAATGGCAAACCGGGGCCGATGCGGGCGTCGACCTCGCCTTCGGGCCGTGGGGATCGTTCAGTGCCACCTACTACGATCAGACCGCGCGCGATCTGATCGACCTCGTGCCCCTGGATGCATCGGCCACGCCCGCATACATGTACCAGAACGCCGGCAGCATCCGAAACACCGGGTGGGAGCTCGATGGCACCTTCAGCCCGGTGAAGGCGGTGGCGCTGCGCGGTGAAGTGACGGTCATGGACAGCCGCGTCGAGGCGCTGAGCGCCGAGTACACCGGAGACCTGCGGGTCGGCGACCGCCCACACGCCACACCGCGGGTCACGAGCGGCGGCGGCATCAGAGTGATCCCGCGGCCGAGCACCGACCTCGAGCTGTTCTTCGTGCACACCGGGTCGTGGACCGACTACGACTACCTCGCGCTGTACGGCACCCGCTATGGAGGACAACCCCGCCGCCCGTCGCAGCGCGACTACCTGCGCTCGTATCCCGGGTTCACCAAGGTCGGCCTGACCGTGAACCACCGCCTCACCGACCGCCTGGACATCTTCCTCTCCGTGGAGAACCTCACGGGGTCGCACGCCGTCGAGCAGAACGACGTCTACGTGCTCCCGGGGCGCACGACGGTGCTCGGGACACACCTCAGGTACTGACCGACGGTGTGAGACGGGGCCGACGGCATCCCGGGATGCCCCCGACCCCGTCTCAGTCCGTCCTCAGAACCCCCAGCGGAAGATGAAGGTCCCCTGCAGCTCCAGCAGCGGCTGGAAGATCCCGCCAAGCGTCCGCTTCACCATCTTTCCCTGGTGAATGATCGCGGGAGAGATGTACTCATCCTTCTCCAGTTGCGGCGTCATTGTCCCCTCCTTGCCTCGTGCGTGAGTGCGTGACGATGCTGCGTGGTCGACGAACGACTGTACTTCACTCCGATTGGCCGCCACCTCCGGGGCGGTCGTCCCCCGGACCGAGGATAGATCCGTGGCACTCGATCCGGGGGCGTTCATAGCGCTGCTTCCCCGGCGCGCGCGCCGTGCGTCTCAGACGGGAACTGCGCGGGCGCGTTCTCTGGCGACCCATTGATTGGTGCGCACACGAAGCCAGGTCTCCAACGACAGAGGAATCATCACCGTCCCCGAGGCCACGACGTCGCCGCTCCGCGCGAGCGCGACGGCGGCCCGAAGCTGATCGACGTCGATGCACCCGAGCTGCGCGAGCAGCGAGTCCTCGAGCAGCGTGTCGACGACCTCGCGCTCGCGGATCAGCGACCAGATGACGCGCGCGTTGATCGCACTCTTCGTCGAGCGCATGCGGACGCGCTCCGGGAGGAGCCCCCGCATGGCCTCGCGCAGCACCCATTTCCGAACCAGCGGCCGCGTGCGCAGCTCGGGGGGGAGCCGCAGCCCGAGCTCCACCAGGGGGCGGTGCAGGAAGGGGGAGCGCACGTCGAGATGCTCGTTCACGATGCTCGCCTCGGGCGCGGTCATCATCGAGGAAAGCTCCAGCGCGATCTCCCCGGCGTACTTCCGCCCCGCCGGCGCGGCGAATCGCGCACTGATCGGGAGGCGCTCCGCCATGTCCCACTGCCGCGCAAAGGTGGGAGCGACCCACGCGGGGATGCGCTCGGCCGCCGGCGCGGCGCGCCGCGCGAGCCGCTGCGGCAGCAGCGGGATCACGGCGTTCTCGAGCGCGAACTTCCAGAACGACGTCTTCCCCACGATCGACCACCGCGCCATCTCCCGGATCGCCGCCACCACGTGCCCGCGCGCGATCTGGTCCGCGAAGAACGCCGGGCTCCCGGTGAGGTACTGGTCCGACCCCACGCCTGTGAGCAGCACCCGCCCTCCGGATCGGCGCACGATGTTGCACAAGCGCCGATCCCGGGCGTAGAACGGATACAGCGTCGACGGCGCATCCGACTGCGGCGGCGGGTGCCCGTCGTCCTGCCACAGCCAGTAGTCGCGCACGACCTCGTTGGGCACGCGGCACTGCTGCACCACCAGGCTCGCGAACTCCCGCTCGTCCCCCGCGCCGAGCGTGTCGACGATCGTGATCGTCCCCGCGAGGCCGTACGGGAGGCGCCCCGAGCGCGCGAGCGCTTGCGCGATACACGCCACCGACGACGAATCGAGCCCGCCGGAGAGGTGCGACCACGTCGCCCCCGGGCTCCCCATGCGTGCGGCGACGCTCTGCGTCAGGAGCCCGCGGAACGTCTCGTACGCCTCCTGGTCGGACATCGTGCGCTCCGGCTCGATCTCCCACGGCGACCAGAACCGCGTGACCGAGCACGTCCCGTCGCGAAAGACCACCGCGCTCGATGCGGGGACGGTCGTCACGTGCGGGAAGATCGTCCGCTCGGAGCGCGGGAACCCGCGGGTGAGGTAGTCGGCGATGAAGTCGAGGTCCACGGCGCCGCTGCTCGCGAGCGCGCGAGCGCGCGAGGAGAAGACGATGAGGTCCGGGCGGATCGTGTAGTACAGCGGGCGCGCCCCGAACGTGTCGCGCGCGGCGATGGCGTGGCGCGTGGCCGCGTCCCAGATCACGAAGGCGAAATCGCCGAGGATCTCCGCGATCGCTCCCACGCCGCGCTGCTTCACCAGCCGGAGCACGAGCATGAGGTCCGACGCGTCGTGCGCGCCCACGCGTCCCACGGCACGTGTGAGCGAGGTGCGATCGTGCAGGTGCACGTCTCCGACCGCCACCATGGCGCCGAGCCGCGCGACCGTGGTCCCCCCGTTCCAGGAGGAGCCTGTCTCCACCATCGCGAGAAACCCGTCCGCACGCTCGCAGCCGAAGGTCCGCGGCAGGTCGTTCCCGTCGCGCGGGGCATAGCGCGCGCGCTCGGCGTCGGAGATCGGGGCGCCGCTCGGGCGCACGAGGGCCAGGAAGGTGCTCATGCGGGGAGGTCCGGGAGTGGGGAGAACTGCGCGAGGCGGTCCGTGTCCTCGTCGATCGGCTCGCCGAGGTACTCGACCCACGCGTGTGACGCGAACGGCGCCGCCTGCACACCGAGCCGGAGCTGCGCGTGCACGCGCCGCCGGCGGAGGCAGTACCAGAGCACCAACGACTGCTCCAGACACCGCGCGCGCCCGGGGAAGAACGCCGCCGCCGTGGCCACGGTGCGCGCGGTGTCGTGCACGAAGCGTGGGTGCATGTCGGCGAGCCACACCGGGTGCGCCGTGAGGCGCACGATGGCCTGCCACGTGCGCGAGAACCCTCCGAGGCGGAGCGCGAGCTTCACGGCGGCGATCGCCAACGCGCAGCGCAAGACCGAGGGGCGCCGCGGGTACGCGAGCGTTGCGGCGCCATCCATCACGTGGGTATGCATAGCAGGCGGCGGATGCCGGAGGTGTCGGGGCGATACTGGACGTCGTGCAGCGTGCGATAGCGACCGTTCGCGGCGAGGAGCTCGGCGTGCGTGCCGCGCTCCACGATCCGCCCCTCGTCGAGCACGAGGATCTGGTCCGCGTTCCGGATGGTCGAGAGCCGGTGCGCGATCACGAACGTCGTCCGCCCGCGGCGGAGCGCGCGGAGCCCGTCCTGGATGAGCGCTTCGCTCTCGCTGTCGAGGTTCGACGTGGCCTCGTCGAGGATCAGGATGCGCGGGTCCGCGAGCATGGCGCGCGCGATCGCGATGCGCTGGCGCTGTCCGCCGGAGAGCTTGACCCCGCGTTCCCCCACCACCGTGTCGTACCCCTCGGGGAGGCGGCTCACGAGCTCGTCGCAGTGCGCGAGCCGGCTCACGGCGCGGATCTCCTCGAGCGTCGCGCCGGGGCGCCCGTAGCGGATGTTGTCGGCGATGGTGCCGTCGAAGAGGAAGTTGTCCTGCAGCACCACGCCCAGGAACGCGCGATAGTCGCGCCGCCGCACGCGGGCGAGGTCGTGGCCGTCGACGAGGACGCGTCCGGTGGTGGGGTCGGCGAAGGCGAGGAGGAGCTTGCACAACGTGCTCTTCCCGGACCCGGACGGGCCCACGAGCGCGGTGGTGGAGCCTGCGGGGGCGACGAAGCTCACGTGGCGCAGCACGGGCTCCCCGGGGACGTACTCGAAGGACACGTCGCACACCTCCACCGTCCCCGCGACCCGGGTGATCGGCGCGCGCGCGGCGTCGTCCCGGTCCTCGGTGACCAGCTCGCGCAGCTCGCGGATGCGATCGAGCCCCGCGAGCGCGCGACTCACCTCGCTCCCGAGCGCGGCGATCTGCACGAGCGGGCTCACGAGCAGGCTCACGAGAAAGACGTACATGGTGAGATCGCCGAGCGTCATCGTGCCGGCGTCGATGGCGTGGACGCCGACGACCATGAGGAGCACGGTGACGAGCCCGGTGATCGCGGTGATCGCGGCGGTGAGGACGGCGACGCCGGTGATCGACCGCGCGACGAGGCGGAGCAACTGGTGCACGTTGCGCGTGAAGGCGAGCGCCTCGCGCCGTTCGGCGGTGTACGTCTTCACCACCGCGATCCCGCCGAGCGCCTCGCCCAGGCGGCCGGTGACGAACGCGGTCTGCTCGCTCACCCGGCGGAAGATGGTGCGCAGCCAGGCGAACCCCTTCGTGGTCCCGACCGCGAACGCGACGAGCATGGCGAGGACGATGACGGTGAGCCACCAGTTCATGTAGAGCAGGATCCCCACCGCGAGCACGGCGGTGAGGAAGCTGCTCGCGAGCTGCACGAACCCCGTCCCCACGATCGTGCGGAGCGACTCGGCGTCGGTCATGATCCGCGTGATGAGCACGCCGCTCTGCGTGGACTCGAAGAACGCGACCGGGAGCCGGAGCACGTGCGCCTGCACGTCGCGGCGAAGCTGGGTGATGGCGCGCTGGGCCGCGATCCCCAACACCTGCGTGCCGCCGAACGTGGCGATCGCCTGGACCGCGATCGACGCGAGCGCGATGGCGACGATCGGGAGGAGGAGCGCCTGCCGGTGCTTCCCGATCACCTCGTCGATCACGTCCTTGGAGGCGATGGGGAGGACGAGCGCGGCGAGGCGGTTGGCGACGATGAGCGCGAGCCCCAGCGCCAGGGCGCCGCGGTAACGGCGCACGAGCCGCCGGATCTCCTCCAGGCCGCTCCTGGTCCGGCCGACAGGTGAGGGCCCGGGCATCGCGCGCGGCATCAGTCGGCGACGGGCTCCACGAGCGACATCGAGAGGAGGTTGGTGATGTGCTCCCGCACGTCGGCGTCGATGCGCTCGACGGGCGCGTCGAACTCGGCCGCGATCTGTTCGACGATGGCCGCGACCGGGAGACGGTCGCCCAGGAGCGTCCAGATCCTCCCCCCGACGCGGTTCAGGGTGTAGTACTCGCCCGCCTCGACGTCGAGGAGAACGGTCTGGTCACCCGCGACGGTGGCCAACACGTGCTTGCATGGTTGCAGGCGCCCCGGCAACTCGGCCATGGAGGGCGCGGGCGATGAGGTATCCGGCGACATACCGATGCACCTTCCTGGATGTGAGCGGTCTACGATGGGCCCCATCCCGGCGGACGGCCATGTTCGAATGAGACAACTTTTGTTCGGATGAGACACAGGACGGGGGAGAACGGCCGAATACCCGCGTCGCGGCACGGCGAGCCCGCGGTCAGCGCTTCGTCAGCAGCGCCTCGAAGTGCGCGAAGATGCGGTCCGCGTTGCGGAGCCGGGCTCTGTCGGAGGGGGTCATCCCCAGATAGCGATGGAAGCGCGTCGTCACGGCGGACTGATCCGGGAAGGGGAGGAGGTCGACGACGCGCTGCTGCGTGCTGAACGGGTCGCGGAGGAGATAGGCCGCGCGCAGGACCATGATCGTCCAGAAGAGGACGTGCGCGGTGGGGAGCCGCTCCTCGCGGAGACGGCGCGCGAGGGTACGCCCGGATGCGTGCAGGGCCGCGGTGACGCGGGAGACGCGGGCGACGTTGCGCGACGTCGCGGTGTGGACGATGAAGTCGCGCACGAGGGGATCGAGATCGGGGCGCAGGCGGTCGACGGTGGCGATGATGCGCCCCGCGGCGCTCCGGGCCGCGGCTTCGTCGAGGATCGCATCGATCGTGCTCCGCATGTCGGTGACGCCGCGGAACACCATGCTCGATGGGTTGGTGGTGGTCGCGAGCGCGGCGGCGCGATCGGTGGTGCCGGCGTCGGAGAGACCGATGACGAAGAGGAGGGGGAAGTCGGGGAACCGGCGGCGGAGGGTCTGAAGGACGTCGGTGAGCTCGGGGCCTTCGTGCCCGGTGACCTCGTAGATCACGGCCCCGACTTCCATCTCGGACGCGCGGCGCGCGAGCTCGGACGGGCGCTCGCAGGTGCGGACCGCAGCGATGCCGCGCAGCAGCGCTTCGATGCGCGCGCGCTCCGCACGGTCCGTCACGCAGACCAGTACGGTGACTGGGACCGGAGCATCTCCGGTGCGCGCGCGGCGTGCGGTCACGTGATGGCGATCTTCCCGCGCAGCAGGCTCACGTGCGAGGCGGGCCACGGATCGGGCCGCAGGAAAGTCGCCACGCGATCAGGCGGTCCGTCGCCCACAGGCCCCTCCTCGGGCACACACACGCGTCAGGGATAATCCTCACAAACGTGTGGCGCAAGGCGCCGCAATATTAGCCGACCTTAATTCGGCGCCGCGTATGGGCAATGCGACCCGCTACGATGCTGATGCGCGACGCGAGGCGCATCACGGTGCGTCGATGCTGCGTGCGCGCGCCGCCCGCGGGTCAGCGCGAGGCGAGATACTGTCGATATGGCGCGCCGTAGACGACGACGTGGAAGTGCGCGGGGTGGTGCTCTTCCGTGGCCTCCACGACGCCGCGGCGCTCGAGGGTGAGGAGCGTGCTGCGGAGCCAGCGCAGACACTTGCCGGTGGGGCGACGGAGGTCGATCGCGATCCCGGTGGGGTGCACGGAGCGCGGCGAGGCGTTCGCCGGCTGGGCGACTTTGGGGCGGACGGCGCTGGTGATCACGAGGCGCTCACCGCACGCATTGTGGTACTGCGCCGCGAGCCGGCGAACGAAGAGACGCGTGGTGGGCGTCACGTACGGGAAGCTCACCTCGTGCAGCACGTAGTGCGGGTTCGCGCCGAGCCGCACGAAGTCTCCCTCGTGGAGCGCGCGACGCACGGCGCTCGACGTGCGGAGGAAGGTGAGATCGTGGGTCTTCGCGTACCGGTACGGGCGGCTGACGGCGCGGTGCGACCCGCGCAACGATTGGGCAGCGGCGCCCGCGGAGAGTGCCAGCGAGCCCAGCAGGAGACTGACTGCGGCGAGGAGTTGGAGCGTGCGGGAGGCGGGGAGGCGCATCAGCAGCAAAGGCGGGGAGCGTCCGGCGGGAGGTCCATACGATACCGACGATACGACGGGACAGACGAGGATGCAGAGCGCCGCCTGGGCGCGGCGCCGGATGGTATGAGGCGTGAGTTGCGGGAACGGGTAAGGTAAGGGAACATTCCTTCGGGTGCTACCCTTGATGGAGACGTATTGGCTCCCATGGACCGGTGCGCGGC
>JADGGM010000122.1 GCA_019689955.1 Gemmatimonadaceae bacterium | reverse complement strand
GGCGTCGGCCTCGGCGACGAGTCGGCGCGCTTCCGCGCCCCCCGCGAGCGCGCCACCGCCTCCGAGCGCGCCGCCGCCGATGCCGTATCCGCCGGGCCCCATGTCGCCGCGCGACTGGCGCACGGCGCGGCGCGACTGGCGGCGCATGCAGCGCCGCGACCGGGAGGGGTTCAACGATCGGCCGATCGAGGAGCGGATCACGATCTTCCGCCGGAACCTCGTGAGCACGGGGTGGGTGGTGGGGATGCTGGCGACGATCAACTTTGTCACGTCGCCGCACTTCCCGTGGTTCCTCTTCGCGTCGATCGGGATGGGGGCCTCGGTGGTGCGGCAGTGGAGCAGCTTGTGGGCGGAAGGGGTGACGTGGCGGCGTATCTTCCGGCGCGATGCGCGGGCGCTCCGCGAGGGGCAGGCGCCGACCCCCGCGCTCCCGCCCGCCTCGGCGGCAGAGGAGGAGGCGGCGAAGATGGTGCCGCGCGAGGTGCTGCTCGGCCGGCACGGCGAGGCGGTCCGGCGCGCGGCGCGCGACCGCCTCGCGATCCTCGCGATCGTCGATTCGCTCGCCCCGGCGGACCGCGAGCTCCTCCCCGACGTGGTCCCCACGGTGAACGCGCTCGCCGAGCGCGCGGCGTCGCTCGCCCAGATGCTGCACCACCTGGACGCGGACATCACCCCCGACAGCCTCGCGCAGCTCGAGGCGCGGATCGCCGACGTGAAGCGCGAGCCCGAAGGGGCGGCGGACCGCGACCGGCGGCTCGCGCTGCTCGAGCGGCAGTACGCGTCGCTGCAGGAGCTGGCCACACGCCGCACGCGGATCTTCGGGCAGCTCGAGAGCGCAGGGATCGCGCTGCAGAACCTCAAGCTGGACCTGCTCAAGCTCCGGTCGTCCGGCGTGCAGTCGGCGCTCAACGAGGTGAACAGCGCGACCGTGGAAGCACGGGCGCTCTCGCGCGACATCGCGCACGTGCTCGAGGCCGCGGACGAAGTACGGCGGCTCTGAAGCGCTCAACGCCCCCCGCGCGGGGGACGTACTGCGGGAAAGCACTCCACCTGAGCCATTCTTCAATGCGTCGACGACTGGTTGCCGCGCTCGCCGTGGCGCTCCTGACCACCTCCCCGCCGGCCCCCCCCCCCCGCCCGACTGCCCCCCCCCCCGGGGGCCGCGGCGCCGCGCGCGACGGCGCCCGCGCTCCGTGTTCCGACGCCGGCCGCGGTGCTCGGGTTCGAGCCGGGAACGGACCGCAAGCTCCCACACTGGTCGCAAGTGGTCGCGTACTTCGCGGCGCTGGACCGCGCGAGCCCGCGCATCACGGTGCACACGCTCGGGCGCACGACGCTCGGTCGCCCGTTCATCGCCGCGTTCATCGGCGACTCGGCCACACTCGCGCACCTCGACGCCTATCGCGAGATCCAGCGGCGCCTCGCCGACCCGCGGCTCCAGCACCCGGGGGAGCGCGACTCGCTCCTCGCGAACGGGAAAGTCGTCGTCCTCGTGACGTCGAGCATCCATTCGACCGAGGTGGGGGGGATCCTCACCCCGCTCGTCCTCGCCCACCGCCTCGTGGCCGGCGAGGACGACGCCGCCCGCTCGATCCGCGCGAACGTCATCACCATCCTCGTCCCCTCGCTCAACCCCGACGGCGTGGACATCGTCGGCGACTGGTACCGCGCATCGCTCGGCAAGGCGTGGGAAGGGTCGCCGCCGCCGGTGCTTTACCACAAGTACACGGGGCACGACAACAACCGCGACTGGTACGCCTTCACCCAGGTCGAGACGCAGCTCACGATCGACTCCCTGCACAGCATGTGGCACCCGGAGATCGTGAACGACATCCACCAGCAGGGATCGCTCGGCTCGCGGATCTTCATCCCTCCGTACATGGACCCCATCGAGCCGAACGTGGACCCGGTCATCATGGCCGGCGTGAACGAGATGGGGCTGGCCATGACGTGGCGCCTCACGGCGGAGGGGAAGACCGGGATCTCCAACGAGGCCTCGTACGATGCGTGGACGCCCGCGCGCGCGTACCAGCACTACCACGGCGGGATCCGCATCCTCACCGAGACGGCGAGCGCGCGGCTCGCCACGCCGATCGACATCCCGTTCGACTCGCTGCGCCCCGCGCTCACCTTCGACCCGCGCACGGAGTCGTGGAACTTCCTGCAGCCGTGGCCCGGCGGGCACTGGGCGCTCCGCGACATCGTCGACTACCAGACGAGCGCCACGTGGGCGCTGCTCACGCAGGCGGCGAGCGACCGGCGGCAATGGCTCACGTCGTTCGCGCAGGTGGCGGACCGCGCCGTGGCCGGACGCCACGCGGCGGGGCGCGCGTCGTGGCCGACGGCGTTCGTCATCCCGGCGCAGCAGGGGGACCCGGCGGCGCTCGCGACCGTGCTGCGCATCCTGCAGCGCGGGCAGGTGGAGGTGCGCCGCGCCGGCGCGTCGTTCACCGCCGGGGGGGCCACGTACCCCGGCGGAACGTACGTGGTGCTCACGGCGCAGCCGTACGGCGGGTTCGCGAAGGCGCTCTTGGAGCGGCAACACTACCCGAACCTGCGCGAGTACCCCGGCGGCCCGCCCAAGCGGCCGTACGACGTCACCGCGCACACGCTCCCTCTGCTCATGGGGGTGACCGTCGCGGCAATCTCCGACTCGCTCACGGTCCCGCTCTCCGATCCCGTCGCGCCGATCCCGCCCCCGACGCTCGCGGTGGCGGGGCTCAGTGCCGGCGAGGGCGCGACGCGGCGCATCGCGATCTATCGGAGCTACGCGCCGTCGATGGACGAAGGGTGGACGCGGTGGGTCTTCGATCAGTACCACATCCCGTACACCTCGATCGTGAATCGCGACGTGCGCGCGGGAGGGCTCGACCGGCGCTTCGACGTGATCATCATCCCCGACGAGCCGCCGCGCGCGATCGACGACGGCGCGTTCTACGCCTCCTACCCCGACTCGCTGCGCGGCGGGCTCGCGGGGAAGGGGGTGGAGCAGCTCGCGGCGTTCGTGGAGAACGGGGGGACGCTCATCACGTTCAACGAGGCGAGCGCGTGGGCGGCGAAGGCGCTCGCGCTCCCCGTGCGCAACGTCCTGGAGGGCGTCGGCCCGCGGGACTTCTACGCCCCGGGCTCGCTCCTCGAGGTGTCGCTGCGGCGCGACCACCCGATCGCGCGCCTCGTGACCGCGCCCGCGCCGACCGCGGTGTGGTTCGAGGAGAGCCCGGCGTTCGAGGTGACCGACTCCACCCGCGCGACGGTGGTGGCGCGCTACGCGGACCAGGGGAACCCGCTCCTCTCGGGGTGGCTTCTTGGCGGGGAGAAGCTCGCGGGGAAGGCGGCGCTCGTGGAAGTGCGGAAGGGGAAAGGGCGGGTGGTGCTGTTCGGGTTCCGCCCGCAGTACCGCGGGCAGAGCATGGCGACGTATCCGCTCGTCTGGGGGGCGATGCTCTCCCCCTGACGGCAGAGGGCGCCGCTAAGGATGCTGGACGACTTGGGCGTCATTCGCTAGGGTAGGGCCGCTCTCTCACACTTCCACTCCATCGCGGGGGATTCGTATGCGCCGCCGTGCGCTCGCGGTCACGGTCATCTTCGCCGCGGTCGTCTTCCACCCGGCGCCGGTCGCCGGACAGGAGACCGCCTCCGACACCCTCCTCACGGTCAATCATTTCCTGGATTACGAGACGGTCGGCGCGCCGCAGCTCTCGCCGGACGGATCGCAGGTGGTCTACGTGCGGCGCTTCGTGAACAAGGTCGAGGACAAGTGGGACACGGAGCTGTGGATCATGCGCACCGACGGCTCGCGCAATCGCTTCTTCGCGAAGGGGGGCGACGCGCACTGGTCCCCGGACGGGACGCGTATCGCGTACCTTGCCGAGGGGGAGCCGAAGGGGGCGCAACTGTTCGTGAAGTGGGTGGACGTCGACGGACCGCCGTCGCAGATCACGCACCTCACGCACTCGCCGGGGAACGTGCGGTGGTCGCCCGACGGGAAGATGCTCGGCTTCACGATGTTCGTCCCCGCGCGCAGCGACTGGAAGATCGACCTCCCCGCGCCGCCGGCCGGGGCCAAGTGGACCCCCGCGCCCAGGGTGATCGACCGACTGCACTACCGGCGCGACCGGCAAGGGTTCACCGAGGCGGGGTACACGCACCTCTTCATCGTCCCCGCCGATGGCGGCGCCGCGCGGCAGCTCACGCACGGCGCATGGAACGTGGGCGCGGTGTTCGACGGCACGCCGACCTCCGTCGGCTGGGACTGGTCCCCCGACGGGAAGACGATCGTCTTCGACGGCCTCGAGGACTCCACCGCTGACCTGCGCTACCGCGAGTCGAACATCTACGCGGTCGACGTCGCGACCGGCGCCATGCGCCGCCTCACCTCGACGCGCGGGACGTGGTCGTCCCCCGTCTTCTCCCCCGACGGGAAGCGCATCGCGTACACCGGCGCGCCGTGGGTCAAGAAGACGTGGACCACCGCGCAGCTCTACGTGATGAACGCCGACGGGAGCGGCGCCACCGAGCTCTCCGGCTCGCTCGACCGCGACCCGGACGACCTGCAGTGGGCGGCCGACGGGAGCGGGATCTACCTCACCGCGGCCGACCGCGGCTCGGCGAACGTGTACTTCGCCGACCTCCGCGGCAATGTGAAGCCGGTGACGACGGGGACGCAGATGCTCACCTCGCTCTCGCTCGCCCGGAACGGGACCGCGGTCGCGGTGCGCACCGCGTACACCGAGCCGCCCAACGTCGTCCGCTTCGACATCCGCCGCCCGGCGACGCTCACCACGCTCACGCACGCGGATGAAGCGCTGCTCTCGCACATCCGGCTCGGCAAGGTGGAGGAGATCTGGTACCGGTCCACGGGCGGGGCGCGCATCCAGGGGTGGATCGTCACCCCGCCGGGGTTCGACGCGACGAAGAAGTACCCGCTCATCCTCGAGATCCACGGCGGGCCGCAGGGGATGTACAACGTCGGGTTCAACTACAGCTTCCAGAACTTCGCCGCGAACGGCTTCGTGGTGCTCTACACCAACCCCCGCGGGAGCACGGGCTACGGCTCGAGCTTCGTCGGCGCGATCGAGCAGAACTACCCCGGCGTCGACTTCGACGATCTCATGGCCGGCGTCGACACCGTGATCGGGCGCGGGTACATCGACACGACGGCGATGTACGTGGGCGGGTGCAGCGGCGGCGGGGTGCTCTCGAGCTGGGTGATCGGGCACACCAACCGGTTCGCCGCGGCGGCGGTGCGGTGCCCGGTGATCGACTGGATCAGCATGGCCGGGGAGACGGACATCCCCCTCTTCACGTACAGCTTCTTCGACAAGCCGTTCTGGGAGGACCCGACGGCGTGGCTCGCGCACTCGTCGCTCATGTCGGTCGGCAAGGTGACGACGCCGACGCTGCTCATGACGGGGGAGCTGGACATGCGCACGCCGATCCCGCAGACGGAGGAGCTCTACGCGGCGCTCAAGGTGCGCGGCGTGCCGACGACGATGCTCCGCTTCGCCGGGGAGTACCACGGCACGGCCTCGAAGCCGTCGAACTTCATGCGCACGCAGCTCTACATGATGAGCTGGTACAAGCGGTACCGCCGCACGAGCCCCACGCAGGCCGTGCGCGCCGACGCGGCGCGCCAGTGAGCGCGTGATGGGCTGGACCGGCGCGCGGGCCCCTACCCCGCGCGCCGGTCAGCGCGCGAGCCAGCGCGCGAGGATGGTGGCGATCGTCTCCGGCGCCTCCTCGGGGACGAAGTGCCGGACGTCGTGGATGATGTCGAGCGTGGAGTTGGGGATGGCTTCGTGCAGCTTCTTCGCGACGGCCGGGGGGAGGAAGGGGTCGTGCGCGCCGTGGATGATCGCGGTCGGCGCGACGATGTCCTTGAGGCGGGGGGCGAGGGCGACGGTCTCCTGCGGATCGAGCGCTTCGAGGTGCTGCACGAGGGCCTCGCGCCCCTCGGGCTGGCAGAACGGGCGGATGTAGATGTCGATGGACCGGGCGCCGCGGTCTTCCTCGGCGTAGCCGCGCTCCAGCTCGGAGCGGACCGCGGTCAGGATCCACGTGGTGGGGAGGTGGCGCGTGAGCGGGAGGGTCGCGCGCGCCAGCTTCACCTGGCGCGTGGGCCAGTCGTCGAACGCCACGGAGTCGATCAGGCAGAGGCGCGCGACGCGCGTGGGGTAGCGCACGGCGAGATACTGCGCGATCCCGCCCCCCAGGTCGTGCCCGACGATCGACGCGTAGGAGATGCGGAGCACGTCGAGGAGCCCGATCACCCGCTCCGCGTGCCCCTTGATGCTCAGGTCGCGGTCGAGCGGGCGGTCGCTGCGGCCGTAGCCGAGGAGGTCGAGCACGACCACGCGGTGCCCCTCGGGGAGGAGGGGGACCACGTCGCGCCACAGATGGGACGAGGTGGGGAAGCCGTGAATGAGGACGATCGGCTCCCCGGCGCCGCGTGTCCCGGCGGCGTAGTAGTACAGGCGCGCCCCGCCCACGTCGACGAACTCACCGCGCATGAGCGAGCCGGGGGCGGTGAAGGGTGGACGACGCGAATCGGAAACCGGGGGAGCGCAGCGCTCGCGGCGCGCAGTGGACGGGAGAGCGCGGAGGGGTTCGATGGACGATCTGGTTCATGTGTGAACGAGCTCTCGTGCTCCCGCCCTCTCCTCCGATCCCGCATCCCATTCGACGATCCGCCCGGCGATGGCCGAAGCGGCCACGGTGTACGGCGAGGCCAGATAGAGCTGCCCCGGACCCGACCGTCCGGGGAAGTTCCGGTTGATCGCCGAGATGGTCACCTCGTCCCTGGTGCGCGACACGCCGGGTCCGGCGTTGATGCACGCCCCGCACGAGGGCTCGATGAACGTGGCCCCCACGTCGGCGAAGACACGGTCGTACCCTCGCGCTTGGCAGTACTCGAACACCTCGCGCGAGCCGCACTGGATGTAGCACCGCACGTGTGGTGCCACCCGCTCCCCGCGCGCGACGGCGGCGCTGAAGACGCGCGCGTACATGTCCATGTCTTCCTTCTTCCCGGCCGTACACGATCCGGCATAGGCGATGTCGATGCGCACGGTGCCGGGGAGCTCATCCACGTACAACCCGTTGCCGGGGTCGCCGGGGAGGGCGATCATGGGGCGCACGGCGGCGGCGTCGATCTCGATGACCTTCACGTACTCGGCGCCGTCGTCGGAGTAGAGCCCCTCGCACAGCGCACGCGCGGCTGCCGGGGAGAGGCCGCGCTGGGCCACGAGGTATTCCACGGTCTTCTCGTCGGGCGCGATGATCCCGGTGAACGCACCGACCTCGGCCGCCATGTTGGTCATCGTGGCACGCTCGTCCACCGAGAGCGCTTCGACGGCCTCGCCCGCATACTCCACGATCTGCCCGATCGCCTCCCCGCTCTTGATGTAGGGGTGGCGCAGGATCTCGAGCATGAAGTCCTTCGCGGTCACGTTCGCCGGCTTCCGCCCGCGCACGATGACCTTGAACGACTTGGGGACCTCGACGCGCACGTCTTTCGTGATCCACGAGTTGAAGATCGCCGTGGTGCCGACGCCGAACGCGATGCACCCCACGGCACCGGCGTGCGGCGTGTGCGAGTCCGAGCCGATGATGACCTGCCCGGGGAGGGCGTGCGCCTCGAGGATCTTGGAGTGACAGATCGCTTCGGAGCCGGGGGGGCGCGGCGCGCCCGGGCGGGGTGGGCGCCGGGGGGCCGGG
>JADGGM010000121.1 GCA_019689955.1 Gemmatimonadaceae bacterium | reverse complement strand
GCCGCGGGAGGGCTGGTCGTGGGGCTCGGCGTGTTCGCCGGGGATCTCGCGGTCCGCCGTCTCCCGCTCCGCAACGCGGTGGGGAACGCGAGCCACTTCGCCACGGCGTCGTGCGTGGCGGGGACGGTCTACTTCAGCGTCGCGAGCGGCGGGATCGGCGCGGGGGCGCTGGGCGCGTGGAACACGTGGCGGCTCGCGCTCTTCATCGTGATGTTCCTCATCGTCGCCAACACCACGTTCTACCTGCAGCTTCGGCTCTCCCCGGCGATCGCGTGGGTGGATGCGCGGCTCACGCTGCGGTGGGAGTCGGCGGTGGCGGTGATGGCGACGCTCCTCACGATCGCGGGGATGCACCTGGCCTACACGCCGGCGTTCTCGCGCTGGTACGTGGTCGAGGCGCTCACGCTCGCGGGGCTGGTGGTGTTCGCGCACTGGCTCGTGCGGCGCGGCGCGATGGGGGACAGCCTGGAGCTCGTGCAGCGGCTCACGCGTCTGATCAGCGCGCGCGCGGAGACGCGCGAGGCGCTGCGCGACATCGAGCGGCTCACGCGCTCGCTGGTCCCGTGGGAGGAGATGCACATCGCGGCCTACGATGCAGCGGGCGACGAGCTGGTGATCGTCGCCAGCACGTCTCCCGAGGTGCCGAGTGGTACGCGGCTCTCGGCGCGCGAGGGGCTGGCGGGGTTGGCGCTCCGCACCGGGCGTCCGGTGACGACGCGCGACGCGAGCCGGCTGCTGCGCCGCGCACTCTCGGCCGCGGGATCGGAGATCGCGCTTCCGCTCAAGCATGGCTCGCGCCTCGTGGGGCTGTGGAGCGTACGGCACTCGCGGACGGACATGTACCGGGAGTACGACGCCTCGTTGCTCGAGCCGGTGGCGCCGCAGCTCGCGCTCTCACTCTCGCTCGACGCGCTGATTCAGCCGGTGCTGAGCGCGGCGGAGCACATGGGGCGGCACGTGGAGTCGGTGACGGCGACCACGGAGCAGCTCCACGCGTCCGCGCAGGAGACGGCGGGCACGGCGCGGCGGCTCGCGGCCACGGTGCGCACGATGTCGCAGACGCTGGCCAGGACCGTCGACGAGGCGCGCTCGACGCAGGCGATCGCCGACAGCACGGTGACCGAGGGGCACAGCACGCAGGAGAGCGGGGCGGAGATGCTGCGCGACGCCCGCGCGGTGCGCGAGGCGACGGTGAGCGGGGCGGCGCAGCTCACGGCGGCGGCGGACACGGTGATGGCGACGGCCGAGGAGGTGTCACGGCTGCGGGCCGTCTCGAGCGCCGTGCAGCGCTTCGGGCAGACGATCACGGCGCTCGCGGATCAGACGGGGCTGCTCGCGCTGAACGCGGCGATCGAGGCAGCGCGCGCGGGGGCGCACGGGAGCGGGTTCGCGGTGGTCGCGCAGGAGATCCGCGCGCTCGCGGACCGGAGCGCGGAGGAGGCGGATGGGATGACGCGCGCCGTGAGCGACATCGGCGCCCTGCTCGAGCGTACGACGGGGCTCATGGAGCGTACGCGTGCCGAGGTGCTCGGCGTGGCCGAGGCGAGCGGGACCTGGGTGTCCGGGCTCGACCGCATCGTCGCGGCCGCGGAGCGCGTGGTCGCGGCCGGGGACCGCATCGTGAGCGCCGCGCGCGGGAGCGCCAAGCGCTCGGCGCAGATGGAGCGCGCGCTGACCAGCGCCCAGGAGGAGGTGAGCACCGCGGCGGGAGAGACCGACGTCGTCGCCGGGGCGAGCACGCAGCTGGAGAGCGCGATCGCGGCGCTCAACGACGCCGCGACGCAGCTCAGCCTGACGGCGCAGGAGCTCCTGGCCGCCGTGTCCGCAGTGCGCGAAGTGGGGAACGACGCGCGCACTGCGGAGGCGACTACACCAGCGCCGGCGTATGCTTCGGCGTCCGCCGCGCCGGGTCGCGCAGGCTCGCGATGATGCGAGCAGCGACGGCGTCGAGCACGGTGCGGTCGGGCATCGTCGAGCCGGCGAAGGGGAGCGGGACGTCGAAACCGTCGCCGGCGCAGCGGGGGATGAGGTGGATGTGGAAGTGGTAGACATCCTGCCCTGCCGTCGCGCCGCTGGAGACGATCAGGTTCATCCCCTCCATCCCTGACACGCGGCGGATGACGGGCCCGAGCTGCATGGCGACGTCGAACAGGTGCATCCCCAGGTCGCGCGGGAGGTCCAGGAAGGACTCGTAGTGCTGGCGCGGGACCACCAGGGTGTGGCCGGGGTTCACGGGCTGGATGTCCATGAACGCGAGCGCGGTGCTGTCCTCGTAGCACATCGAGACTTCGGCGGCACCGTGGATGATGTCGCAGAATATGCAGTGGCCGGTGGTCGGCGTCGTCATTGGAGCTCCTTCTCGGGTCATCTCGACCCTTCCGCACGGGCGGTGCCACGCCGCGGGAGGTCGCCGGCCGGCCAACGAGCGCGTTTCGGCGGCTCCTGGGAGGGGAGACGCGACGAGCAGTGCGCGATCCGTTGCGTCGGCGCCACGCATCGCGCGGCGCGGCGCTGCACCTCGGCGCGCCGGATGTTCGCGAGATCCAGCGCGCAAACGGACGTCACGGCGCCGGAGCGAGCGGGCGCATGGTGGAGCGGCGCTCCGATCCGTCGACGAGGCTGGCGCGCACCCACCAGAGGTAGCGAGTGCCCGGGGCGATGTGCACCGAGTCGGGGAGCGCGAGGGCGGTGTCGGTGGTTTGCGCGCGGGCGGCGACGGTGCCGTCGGGGGTGAGCACTTCGGCGGTGTACGAGATGGCGCCGGGGACGGCGTTCCAGCGGAGGACGAGCGGCGATCCCGCGGCGGGGAGGACGGCGTCGATGAGGTGCACGTCGGCGGCGGTTCCTCCGCGCACGATGTCGCCCGCAGGGCCATTGGTGCGCAGCCTGAGGCTCAGCACGCCGGCGGTGACGGCGAGGATGAGCGACGCGGCGATGGCGAGCGTCGCGGGGCGCCACCGGTGCTCGGCGGGCGCGCTCTGCCGGAGCGCGCGGAGGAGCTCGAACTCGCGCGCGCAGGCGCGGCAGACCATGACGTGATCGAGCGTGGCGAGGCGCTCCCGCTCCGTGCCCTCCCGAGCCACGAGCGCCTGGATGTCCTCGGGGGCTGGGCAGGCGGGGCGCTCGGCTTCGTCGCGCGCGTCGACCGCCTGCTGATAGAGCGCCTGGAGTCGTGCATCGGTCATTGGATCCCCTCCGGTCCGATCCCTTGCTCGCTCAGCCGATCCCGCAGATCGGCGAGGCCCCGATACAGCAGGTTTCGCGTCTTCGCCTCCGACCATCCGAGCAACTGGGCGATCTCCTCGCGGGAGTAGCCCATCAGGTACATCCGAACCACCGGGCGGCGCGATTCGGTGATCGTCTCGATCGCGCGCGCGACCTGCATGGCGAGCTCGGATGAGCCGAGCGCCTGCTCGGGGTCGGTGGCGGTGGGAGCGGTGTGCTCCCCGTCCGCGTCGAGCGTCTCCTCCCGAGCCCGCCGATGCCGGCGAATCACGTCGAGCGCGGCCGAGACCGCGGTTCGATACAGGTAAGACGACCGCACGGCGGCAATCTGCTCACTCTCACCGCCTCGAGCCCGCCAGAGGCGGATCCGCACTTCCTGGAAGACTTCGTCGACGTCCCCATCGGAGAGACCGTGGCGGAGTCCGATGCGGCGGACCATCCCCGCGAAGCGGGACAGCACGGACTCGATCGCGGGCGAGAGGGAGTCGGTCGTGTAGGCCATGAGCGCGAACCTAAGCGCTGCGGGACCGAGTGGCCAGCGTCCCGAGGGGAGCGGCGGTGAAGGGCGCCGGTCTTCCGTTTCCCCCTTTTTTGCGTTCGGGTTCCCTGCCTTGCGGGGCGGGTCGGCACTATTTTAAGTGTGAAAGTACCCATACCCGGAGACCCATGGCTACCCAGACGCGTGCCGAGCGCAAGAGCGGCGTTGCCGGCCTCACTCGTGAGCAGCTCCTTGGCGCCTACCGCACGATGTACATGTCGCGGCGGCTGGACGACAAGGAGATCCAGCTCAAGCGTCAGAACAAGATCTTCTTTCAGATTTCCGGCGCTGGGCACGAGGCCGTTCTCACTGCCGCGGGCATGGCGTTTCGTGCCAAGTACGACTGGTTCTTCCCGTACTACCGCGACCGCGCGCTGTGCCTGCAGCTCGGGATGACGCCCGCGGAGATGCTGTACGAGGCGACGGGGGCGGCGGTGGATCCGAACTCCGGCGGGCGGCAGATGCCGAGCCACTGGGGGCACAAGGGGCTCAACATCGTGTCGTCCTCCTCCCCGACCGGGACGCAGTTCCTGCAATCGGTGGGGTGCGCCGAGGCGACGCTCCGGGCGAAGCTCCTCGGCATCACCGAGGGGTTCGAGCGTGACGAGGTGGTGTACGTCTCCACGGGGGACGGGACGACGAGCGAGGGGGAGTTCTGGGAGTCGCTCAACACGGCGTGCAACCTGAAGCTCCCGGTGGTCTACCTGGTGGAGGACAACGGCTACGCGATCTCGGTCCCGGTGGAGGTGAACACGGCCGGGGGGAGCATCTCGAAGCTGGTGACGGGGTTCCCGGCGCTCTTCATTCAGGAGGTCGACGGGTGCGACTTCCTGGCGAGCTACGTGGCGCTCGGCAAGGCGGTGGAGTACGCGCGGAAGCGGAAGGGTCCGGCGCTGGTGCACGCGCACGTGATCCGTCCGTACTCGCACTCGTTGTCGGACGACGAGGTGATGTACCGTCCGCCGGAGGAGCGTGCGGCGGACGCGGCGCGCGATCCGCTGACGACGTACCCGGCGTGGCTGGTGGCCGAGGGGCACGCGACCGAGGAGGAGATCGCGCAGATCAAGGCGGCGGTGGACGCGGAGGTGCAGGCGGCGACGGATCTGGCGCTGGCCGAGCCGCAGCCGGCGCCGAGCACGGTGTACTTCGGCGTCTACTCCCCCGACGTGGACCCCACGAGCGAGCAGTTCGACACCGAGGACGACCCGCAGTTCTCCGGTGAGCCGACGACGATGGTCGATCTGCTCAACGTGTGCATGAAGGACGAGATGCGCCGCGACGAGCGGATCGTGGTGTTCGGCGAGGACGTGGCGGACGTGTCGCGCGAGCAGTACCTCGGCAAGGTGAAGGGGAAAGGGGGGGTGTTCAAGGTGACGTGGGGGCTGCAGAAGGAGTTCGGCAGCGCCCGCGTGTACAACTCGCCGCTCGCCGAGGCGAACATCATCGGGCGCGCGATCGGGCTCGCGGTACGCGGGTTCAAGCCGGTGGTCGAGATCCAGTTTTTCGACTACATCTGGCCCGCGTTCATGCAGCTGCGCAACGAGCTGGCGACGATGCGGTGGCGGTCGAACAACGCATTCAGCGCGCCGGTGGTCGTGCGCACCACGTACGGCGGGTACATCCGCGGCGCGATCTATCACTCGCAGACCGGGGCATCGCTGTTCACGCACTGTCCCGGGCTTCGCGTCGTCTGTCCGTCGACGGCGCTCGACGCGAACGGGCTCCTGCGCACCGCGATCCGGTGCGACGATCCCGTGATCTTCCTCGAGCACAAGCACCTCTACCGCCAGACGTACAACAAGGGGCGGTATCCCGGGCCGAACTTCATGATCCCGTTCGGGAAGGCGAAGGTGGTGCGCGAGGGGACGGACGTCACCGTCGTGACGTACGGCGCCACGGTGCAGCGCGCGCTCGTGGCGGCGAACCAGGCCGCCGAGGAAGGGCTCTCGGTGGAGGTGATCGACCTGCGCACGCTCTCGCCGTGGGACCGGGAGACGGTGTACGCCTCGGTGAAGAAGACCTCGCGCGTGATCGTGGGCTACGAGGATGCCCTGTCGTGGGGGTACGGCGCGGAGATCGCGGCAACGATCGCGGACGAGTGCTTCGCCTGGCTCGACGCGCCGGTGAAGCGCGTGGCGTCGACCGACACCTACGTTGGGTACGCGCCGCAGCTCGAGGACGCGATCCTGCCGCAGGTGGACGACTTCAAGCGCGCGTACGAGGAGATCGCGAAGTTCTAGCCGCGGATCCGGCCGCGCGGCTACGGGGTGACCGTGGCCGCGCGGTCGTAGACGACGTTGCCGCCCACGATGGCCATGAGGATGCGCGCGTTGCGGATCTCCTCCGGCGGGATGCGCGTGAGATCGTGGTCGATGATGGCGAAGTCGGCGAGCTTGCCGCGCGTGATCGTTCCCTTCAACGAGTCCTCGAAGGACGCGTACGCGCCGCCGCTGGTGTAGGCGCGGAGCGCTTCGATGACGGAGATCTTCTGTTCGGGGACCCACCCCTCGGGGTGCTTGCCATCGAGCGTACGGCGGGTGACGGCGGCGTAGATCCCTTCGAGCGGCGTGGGCGGGGCGACGAACCAGTCGCTCCCGAAGGCGAGGCGCGTGTGCGCGTCGAGGAGGGATCGGAAGGCGTAGGTCGTCTTGCTGCGTTCGGGGCCGATCACCGGCTCGGCCCAGCGGCCGTCGTCGATCGCGTGGTAAGGCTGCATGCTCGCGATCACCCCGAGCGCGCCGAAGCGGGGGATGTCCGTGGGGGCGATGTGCTGCGCGTGCTCGATGCGGAAGCGGCGGTCGCGCTCGCCGTTCTCCGCGGCGACGCGCTCGTAGATGTCGAGCTGGAGGCGGATCGCGCGGTCGCCGATCGCGTGGACCATCACCTGGAGCCCCGCCTTGTCGGCGCCGCTGGTCCAGGCGTAGAGGTCTTCCGGGGTGTTGACCAGGAGCCCGCTGTCGCGCGGGCTGTCGGTGAAGGGGTGGAGCATGGCGGCGGTGTGGGAGCCGAGCGAGCCGTCCACGAACCCCTTGAGCCCCCCGATGCGGACCCACACATCCCCGTGGCCGCGCGCGGCCACCGTGTCGCGGAGCCGCTCCCACGAGGCGAGGGGGACGACCGCGTAGATGCGCGTGATGAGCCGCCCCGCCGCGTGCGCCCGCTCGAAGACCGCGAGGTCGTTCCACGTCCCCATGTTGGTGACCGAGGTGACGCCCTGTGCGGCGACGTACTTCATGGCGGCGTCGAGGGCGCGGTCCTCGAGCTCCGGGCTCGGCGGCGGGACCACGCGGTCGACGAGCGCCATCGCGTTGTCCTTGAGGATCCCTGTGGGCTCGCCGTCGGCGTCGCGGACGATCGTGCCGCCGTCGACGTCCGCGGTGCTGCGCCCGACCCCTGCGGCACGGAGCGCAGCGCTGTTGGCGAGGCCCATGTGGCCGTCGAGGCGCTGGACCCAGACGGGGGTCTCCGGGGTGACCGAATCGATCCAGTCGCGGCGGGGGAGCTCTCCTCCCCACGGCGTGTGGTCCCAGTCGCCCCCCACGATCCAGGCGCCGTGGGGGAGGGTGGCGGCGAACGCCTTGATGCGCGCGATGAACTCCGCGGGGGTCGTGGCATCGCGGAGTTGCACCGAGGAGAGGCGGAAGCCGCCATCGAGGAAGTGGACGTGCGAGTCGATGAAGCCGGGGACGACCATCGCGCCGCGGGCATCGATCACGCGGGTCGCGGGGCCGATCATCTTCTTCACCGCGGCGCTGGAGCCAACCGCGGCGATGCGGTCCCCCTGCGCGGCGACGGCGTCGGCCCACGGGCGGCGCGGGTCGCCGGTCCAGACGCGGGCGTTGACGATGGCGAGCGTCACGGGCGGGTCAGCGTGGGCGAGGGTGTCGCCGGCGAGGAGCATCGCGAGCGCGCCCGAGCCGGCGGCGGTGACGAGAGCGAGGGCGATTCGCATGCGCTCCATCTTGGCGCCGGACGCGCGCGAGGGGAAGATCGCGGCACTGCGGGGGTGGGGAT
>JADGGM010000120.1 GCA_019689955.1 Gemmatimonadaceae bacterium | reverse complement strand
CACGGGAACAAGGGGTGGGACGCGGCGCTCGCCGCGCTCGAGATGGCCGACCTGTTCGACCGCCTGCATGTCTCGGACGAGAGTTGAGACCCGCGCCCGCGCGCGGGCACTCCAAGCGTTGTACGCGTGGGACATGCGAGGGGAGGAGAGCACGGGGGCGGCCGCCCTCGTCGCCGTCGCGGACCGCATCTGGGACGACCTGCACGTCGCCCCCGACGAGCGGGAGCGCGCGGTGGCGCTCGTACAGACGGTGAGCGCGGAGCGCGCCGGGATCGATCGCGCGCTCCGCGACGTGACGACCAACTGGCGTCTCGAGCGGCTGGGGGCGATCGAGCGGTGCGTGCTCCGCCTGGGCGCGGCCGAGCTCCTGCGGGGAGACACGCCGCCGCGCGTCGTCATCCAGGAAGGCGTGCGTCTGGCCGAGCGGTACGGGAGCGAGCAGAGCGCCCGCTTCGTGAACGGCGTCCTCGACGCCCTCGCGCGCCGCATGGGGCGACTCTAGTGCGCGTCCTCCTGGTCAACTGGCAGGATCGCGAGAACCCGCAGGCCGGGGGGGCGGAGATCCACCTGCACGAGATCTTCGGCCGCCTCGCCGCGCGCGGGCACGAGATCACCCTCCTCTGCGGCGGGTGGGCCGGCGCCCCCCCGCGCGTCACCCTCGACGGGATCGACGTGCACCGCGTGGGGACCCGCTACACTTTCGAGCTCCACGCCCGGTCGTACTACCGGCACGTCCTCCACGACGCCGGGTATGACGTCCTCGTCGAGGACATCAACAAGGTGCCGTTGTACACCCCCCGGTGGGGCGCGCGGCGGGTCATGGCGCTCGTCCCCCACCTGTTCGGAACCACGGTGTTTCAGGAAGTCGCCTTCCCCATGGCCGCGCTCGTCTGGGCCATGGAACGCCCGTTGGTGCGGGTCTATCGGAACACCCCGTTCGAGGCGATCAGCGAGAGCACGGCGGCCGATCTGGCGGCGCGCGGGATCCCACGCGAGCACATCCGCGTCATCTACCCGGGGATCGATTCCGTCACCTACACCCCGCGCCCCGAGGCCCGCGCCCCGGAGCCCTTGTTCGTGTACCTGGGCCGGCTCAAGCGGTACAAGCGTGTCGACCTCATCATTCGCGCCTTTGCCGCGCTCGACCATCCGACGGCGAAGCTCCTGATCGCGGGAACGGGTGACCATCGAGGCGAGCTCGAGCGCCTGGCGCGCTCGCTTGACCTGGGGGATCGGGTGGGGTTTCTTGGATTCATCGACGATCGGCGCAAGCTGGCGCTGCTGCGGGAGGCGTGGGCGCTCGCGTTCACGTCGCCCAAGGAGGGGTGGGGGATCACCAACTTCGAGGCTGCTGCCTGCGCCACCCCCGTGATCGCCTCCGACTCCCCCGGGCTGCGCGAGTCGGTGCGTGACGGCGAGACCGGCTTCCTCGTTCCCCATGGAGACATCCCGGCTCTCACGAACGCCATGCGCCGCATCGCGACCGATCCGGCGCTCGTGGCGGCGCTGGGGGAGCGCGGCCGGCGCTTCGCCGAGCGCTTCACCTGGGAAGCGGCGGCCCACCGCACGGAAGAGCACCTTGCTGACGTCGCACGCTAGGAGGTTCGCTGTGGAGATCATCTTTCATGCGCATCACGCCGTGGTACCCGAGGCGCTGCGCCAGCGCGCCGAGCGCGCCGTGCGCAAGCTCGCCCGGCGGTTCAGCCGGATCGTCGACGCGATCGTGCGATTCGAGGCGGACGGGCCGGTCCGGCGCGTGGAGATCGTGCTCCGCGCGCCGCGGAGCCGTCGCTTCGTGGCCCTCGGTGTGGACCGCGCGTACGGCCCGGCGCTCGCCGTGGCGGCGGCGCGCATGGAAGCGCAGGTGACGCGCGTGAAGCGGACCCCCAAGTCGCGCGGCGCCGGGGTGGCGCGCATGTGAAGACGCCGTTCACGGTGGCACGGATGCTCGAGCTGCTGCGCGAGACGCTGCAGCTCGAGCTCCTGGGCGACGACACGGGGCTTCGGCGCGAGATCACGAGCAACGAGGTCTCGAGCCCCGGCCTCGTGCTCGCCGGGTACGTCGAGCGCTTTCCGGCCCACCGGATGTGGGTGTTCGGCGAGACGGAGATCACCTACCTCGCCTCCCTCTCGGCGGAGCAGCGGCGGCACATCCTCGAGCTGTTCTTCTCGTTCGACGTGCCGTGCGCCGTGATCACCAAGGGGCTCGACGGCCCGCCGGAGATGCGCGAGATCGCCAGCCGGCACGGCGTCCCGCTCCTCCGGTCCACGCTCAAGACCACCGAGTTCTACCGCCGCGTCAAGCGCGCGCTCGACGAGGAGTTCGCCCCGTCCACCACGCTCCACGGCTCGCTCGCCGACGTGTACGGCGTCGGGCTCCTCTTCGTCGGGAAGAGCGGGATCGGGAAGTCGGAGTGCGTGCTCGACCTGGTCGAGCGCGGTCACCGGCTCGTGGCCGACGATCTCGTGATCGCCACCCGCCGGGGGAACGACGTCATCATCGGGCGCGGGCACGAGCTGCAGCGCCACCACATGGAGATCCGCGGCGTCGGCGTGATCGACATCCCGTCGATCTTCGGGATCCGCGCCGTCCGGCAGCAGAAGCGGATCGAGGTGGTGGTGCAGCTCGAGCAGTGGGACCGCGCCGAGAACGTGGACCGCACGGGGCTCGACGGCGCGACGACGACGATCCTCGACGTCGAGATCCCGCGCGTCACCATTCCGCTCAATCCAGGGAAGAACATCACCGTGGTCGCCGAAGTGGTCGCCATGAATCACCTCCTGCGCTACAGCGGGATCGATCCCGCGGAGGCCTTCAATCAGCGCCTCCTCGGGCGGATGCGCACCGCCGCCAACGTGCGGCAGTACCTGGCCGAGGACGATGAGTAACGCGGAGCGCGAGGCCGACCCCGAGACAGCGTCCGGCGCGGACCGCGCGATCGTGATCGGTCATGGGGAGATCGCGGCCGGGCTCGTCTCGGCGGTGGACCGGATCACGGGGCGCGGGGACCGCTTCATCCCCCTCTCCAACGGCAACCTCGGCACGGCGGAGATCGAGGCGATGCTGCGCGAGCAGCTCGACGCGACCGGGGCGCGGGTCGTCTTCACCGACCTCCCCGCGGGGAGCTGCAACTTCGCGGCGTGCCGGCTGCTGCGGGAGCGGAGCGATCTGCTCGTCGTCACCGGTGTCAACCTCCCCGCGCTCCTCCAGTTCGCCACGCGGGGCGAGGGCGGGCTGGCCGAGGCGGCGGCCGAGGCCGTCGCCCGCGGGAGCGCGGCGATGCGGGTGCTCACGGGAACGGGATCGGCGCGTGGCCATTGAGCTGTATCGGATCGACGACCGGTTGATCCACGGTCAGGTCGTCGTCGGATGGGGGCAGCCGCTGCGCGTCGGCTTCATCGTCGTCGTGGACGACGAGGTCGCCGCGAGCGAGTGGGAACAGGAGCTCTACCGCATGGGAGTGCCGCCGGAGATGGAGCTGTACTTCGCCTCGGTGAACGACGCCGCGGAGCGGCTCGACACGTGGCGGCGCGACCAGCGTCCGGGGATCCTCCTCACCGGGGACATCGACACGATGCGCCGGCTGGTGGAGCGCGCGCCGTCGATCCAGACGGTCAATCTCGGCGGCATCCACCACCGCGCCGGGCGCGCCGAGCGGCTGCGTTACATCTACCTCACGAGCGAGGAGGAGCGCGAGCTGCGCGCGCTCGCCTCGCGCGGGATCGACGTGACGGCGCAGGACGTCCCGTCCGCGCGCCCGCTCCCGCTCCGGGAGCTCCTCGACGGGAGCGCGCGATGATGGACCTCCCGCTCCTCCCGCTCGTCGCGCTCGGCGCGTTCCTCGGCATCGACGTCGTGAGCTTCCCGCAGGCGATGATCTCGCGCCCCATCGTCGCCGCCACGCTCGGCGGCGCGGTGGTGGGGGACGTGGTCTCGGGGCTCTTCGCCGGCGCCGTGCTCGAGATGATGGCGATGGAGACGCTCCCCGTGGGCGCGTCGCGCTACCCGGAGTGGGGGACCGCCTCGGTGGTGGGGGGCGCGCTCGCCGCGGTGCCCGGGGCCGACCGCTCGGGCGCGCTCGTGCTGGCGGTCTTCGCCGCGATCGCCACCGGGTGGGCCGGGGGGTGGAGCATGTACCTCCTGCGGCGCGTGAACGGCGTGTGGGCCAGGCGCGCGCTCCCGGCGCTCGAGTCGGGCGCACCGCGCACCGTGATCGGGCTCCAGGCGCGCGGGCTCGCGGCCGACATCGTGCGCGCCGCGCTCGTTACCCTCTTCGCGCTCCTCGTGTGGCTCCCCGTGACGACGTGGCTCCTCCCGCACTGGTCGCTCGGCGCCACCGCGTCGCGCGCGGTGCTCGTGGCCGTCGCCGGCGCGGTGGCCGGGAGCGCGGCGTGGCGGCTCGCTTCCGGCGTGGGGGGCGCGCCCTGGTACTTCCTCGCCGGCATCGCCGCGGCGCTCGCGACGGTGGTGCTCCCGTGACCGCCGTTCCCCCCGCCGTGGGCGCGACGCCCCAGACCTCCGAGCCGCACCTCTCGTGGCGCGCGCGGGCCGCGATCTTCCTCCGCTTGCTCGCGGTCCAGAGCGCGTGGAACTACGAGCTCATGCTCGGCACCGGGATCGGCTTCTGCACCGAGCCCGCGCTCCGCACCCTCCCCGGCGGCCCCGCGGGGACCGCGTACCACGAGGCGCTCGCGCGCGAGTCGCGCTACTTCAATGCGCACCCGTACCTCGCCGCGGTTGCCGTGGGGGCCCTCGCGCGCGCGGAGCTGGAAGGGCAGCCCCCGGCGCAGATCGAGCGCTTCCGCGCGGCCATGTGCGGGCCGCTCGGCAGCCTGGGGGACCGGCTCGTGTGGGCGGGGTGGCTCCCGTTCAGCGCCCTCCTCGCCCTCCTCGCCTTCGGGCTCGGCGCGGGCGGTGTGACCGTGGTCGTGACCTTCCTCGTCGTGTACAACGCGGGACATATTGGGCTCCGGATCTGGGGACTCCGCGTAGGGTGGCGCAGTGGGCTCCGCGTGGCCGCGGCGCTCGGCGCCCCCGCGCTCCGGCGGGGGCCGCAGCTCATCACCCGCGCGGTGATGGTCCTCGCCGGCGCCGCGCTCCCGCTGGCGATCCGGCGGGTGCTCGCCGGCGTGCCGCTGTCGCCCCCGGCGAGCGACACGGTGGTCCGCGCCCTCGGCGGCATCGCTCCGGCCGCCGCGATCCTCGGCGCCGTCGCTCTCGGGGCGATCCTCGTCCGGCTGCACGGACGCATGGAAGGGTGGCGTGCCGCGCTCGCGATCCTGGCGGCACTGATCATTTACTCGGTTCTGCGATGATGACGGAACGTTCCGTACGCATTGTCAACAAGAACGGCTTGCACGCACGCCCCGCCGCCGAGCTGGTGAAGACCGCCTCGCGCTTTCAGTCCGACATCACCATGGTCCGCGACGACCTCGAGGTGAACGGCAAGAGCATCATGGGGGTCATGATGCTCGCCGCCGAATGCGGCGCCGAGCTCCTCGTGCGGGCCGAAGGCCCCGACGCCGAGCAGGCCGTCACCGCCATCGTGGAGCTCGTCTCCAGCAAGTTCGGGGAGCACTAGTGGAGCGCCGCCTCGTCGGGATTCCAGCGTCGCCGGGGATCGTGGTCGGTCCCGTGCACGTGCTCCTCTGGGAAGTGCCGGAGGTGCCGCAGCGAATCATCGACGACGAGGCGATCGACGCCGAGATCGCGCGCTTCCACGCGACGCTGGACCGCGCGCGCGAGCGCCTGCGCACCGTGCGCGCGCGCGCCGCGCGCCAGGCCGGCGAGGAGGAGGCGAAGATCTTCGACGCGCAGCTCTTCATCCTTGAGGACGTCGAGCTGATCGGGCGCGTGGAGGGGCTCATCCGGCAGAACCTCGCCGCCGAGTCCGCGTTCGAGATCACGATGCTCGAGTGGCGCCACCACTTCGCCCGCCACGCCTCGCCGATGATGCGCGAGCGGGTGGGGGACATCACCGACGTCCAGATCCGCGTCCTCTCCCTGCTGCTCAACCTCCCGGACCACGACCCCGTGGAGCTTCCCAAGGGGGCGAACGCGATCCTCGTCACGCACGACCTGACGCCGAGCCTCACCGTGCAGCTCGACCGCGAGGCGATCGCGGCGATCGCCACGGACGCGGGGACGCGCGTCTCGCACGTCGCGATCCTCGCGCGCTCGCTCGGCCTCCCCGCGGTGGTGGGGCTGCGCACGGCGACGCAGCGGCTCAAGGGCGGGGAGCTGGCGATCCTCGACGGCGGCGCCGGGACGCTCTGGATCAACCCGACGCCGGAGGAGATCGAGGGGTTCCACGCGCGCTCGGAGCGCGAGGCGGCGCTGAGCGCGGAGCTGGCGCGGCTCACCAGCGCCGAGCCGGTCACGATGGACCAGGTGCGGCTCACGCTGCGCGCGAACGTGGACCTCCCCGAGGAGGCCGACGCCGCCGTGCACAGCGGCGCTGACGGCGTGGGCCTCATGCGCACCGAGTTCCTCGTCGTCGGGCGCACGGCGATGCCGGACGAGGAGGAGCAGTACCGCGCGTACCGGCGCGTGGTGTCGTCGTTCGGCGCGCACCCGGTGGTGATCCGCACCTTCGACATCGGCGGG
The DNA here is from genome assembly GCA_019689955.1 of Gemmatimonadaceae bacterium. Lineage (GTDB taxonomy): Bacteria > Gemmatimonadota > Gemmatimonadetes > Gemmatimonadales > Gemmatimonadaceae > JADGGM01. Next base: position 1,178 of record JADGGM010000120.1, on the reverse strand, counting down.
GACAAGCTCCCGGTCGGGGGCTACCCCACCGAGGCCAATCCCTTCCTCGGCTGGCGCGCGATCCGCATGTGCCTCGACGAGCCGGGAATCTTCCGCACGCAGCTCCGCGCCCTCCTGCGCGCGGCGATGCACGGCGACCTGCGGATCATGCTCCCCCTCGTCGTCTCTGTCGACGAGGTGCGCCACGCGCGCGCGATGCTTCAGGAAGCGGCCGCGGAGCTCGCCGAGCGTGGAGTCCCGCACCGCGCCGACGTCCCGCTCGGCGTCATGATCGAGACCCCCGCGGCCGCGATCGCCGCCGACACGTTCGTGGGCGAGGCGGCGTTCTTCAGCATCGGCACCAACGACCTCACGCAGTACACCCTCGCCGTGGACCGCGGCAACGCCAACATCGCCGACCGCTTCACCCCCCTCCACCCCGGCGTGCTGCGGCTCATCCGCCGCACGGTGGAGGTGGGGGCCGAGCACGGGATCGACGTCACGGTGTGCGGCGAGATGGCCTCGCAGCCGCTCATGGCGTTCGCGCTCATCGGGCTCGGCGTGCGGCAGTTGAGCGTGGCGCCGCGCGCCGTGCCGCTCGTCAAGCGCCTCGTGCGCGCGATCACCGTACGCGCGGCCGAGGCCGCGGCGACCGAGGCGCTGGCCAGCCGCTCGGCGGCCGCGGCCGAGGCGGTCATCCAGCGCGGCCTCGCCGAGTGCTGCGGGGGCGACCCGTTTCTCCACGACGGGTTGCTCGACCTCTCGTAGAACGGTATCATCCACGATCACAGCAGCTTACACGCATCGCGCGCCCCCGGGCGCCGTGCCGGGAGACCTTCCTTCGTGCCCGAGACCTTCCTGTTCACATCCGAGTCGGTGACCGAGGGTCACCCCGACAAGATCGCCGACCAGATCTCCGATGCGGTGCTCGACGCGATCCTCGCCGAGGACCCGGCCGCCCGCGTCGCGTGCGAGACCCTCGTCACCACGGGGCTCGCCTGCGTCGCCGGCGAGATCACCACGACCACCTACGCGCCCATCCCCGACATCGTGCGCGGCACCATCGCCGCGATCGGGTACAACGATGCCACCTTCGGCTTCGACAGCAAGACGTGCGCGGTCCTGAGCACCATCGACCGCCAGTCTCCGGACATCGCGATGGGGGTCGACACCGGCGGGGCGGGGGACCAGGGGATGAT
>JADGGM010000119.1 GCA_019689955.1 Gemmatimonadaceae bacterium | reverse complement strand
CGCGTGGGCGGCGCGAGGCGGTGGGCGCGCACCGAGGCGCCGGCGGTCAGCCGGCTGCGATCATGTAGATACCGAGCGCCAGGAGGAGGACGGCGATGATGCGGCGGAACGTGCGCTGCGGGAGGTGCCTGAGCGCGCGCGTACCGAGCACGGTGCCGAGCACCACGGCCGCGGTGGCCGTGAGCACGAGCGGCCACACGGCGGCGATGGCGCGCCATTGCGTGGCGAGGTAGACCGGCATCCGGGCGAAGTCCACGGCGAGCGCGATCGCGGTCGCCGTGGCGACGAACGCCTCCTTCGGCACGTCGAAGCCGAGGAGCGCCGCGGAGCGGATCCCGCCCTGGTTCCCAACGAGCCCGCCGAAGATCCCGGAGAGCGCGCCCGCCACCCACGCGGCGCGTCGTCCCCAGCGGACGTGCTGGATCCACCCGGTGAGCTCGGAGCTCGCGGCGATGATGAGGAGCGCGCCGAACACGATGGCCAACCCGCGGCTCGAGGCGCGTGTGTGGGCGAGCGCTCCAGCGAGCCCGCCGGCGGCGCTGGCGAGGCCGAAGCCGAGGAGCACGCGCCGGTCCACGTAGCGGCGCAGCATCCAGAAGCGGAGCGCGGTGCCGACGAAGTGCGGGATCGCGATCGCCGCGACGGCGAGCTTGGTCCCCGTCTCCACGCCGAGGGTGGGGGTGAGGAGGCTCCCGATCCCGAAGCCGGCGACCGCGGCGATGGCGCCGGCGATGACGCCGACGGCGGCGAGGAGGAGGGCGAAAAGCATGACGTGGTCAATGGGCGAGTCGGGCGCCGCGCAGCCGTGCGCCGCCTTCGCGGTGATTGCGTGTACGATACCATGCGCCGCGGAGCCCCGCGAGGCGAGGGCGTGTGCGCTGCCCGACCGCACGAAGCGCGCGCCCGGGCGGGCTGGGCCCATCGCGCGCCGTTCACGCTGCGTATATCATCGAGCGTCTCGGGCGGCGCGCCCACGCCGCCAGGTGCGGATCTCCTCTCTCACCCCAAGGTCCACATGCCAGCGTGCTCTCGCCTTTGGATCGCGGCCCTCATCACCCTCGCGGCGCTCCCCGTTCCGCTCCACGCCCAGCGCCGCACGGGACAGCCCGGCCAGCCCATGCAGTCGGCCGATCCGCGCTACTCGCAGACGGAGAAGCCTCCGCTCCACGCCAAGCACTGGCTCGCCATCACCGGCAAGCCGCTCTCGGCCACGGCCGGAGCGCTGATCTTCGCCAAGGGCGGGAACGCCGTCGACGCCGCCGCCGCGATGCTCGCCGCCGGGTGCACGATGTGGGACACTCTTTCCTGCGGTGGGGAGACGCAGGCGCTGATCTACAACCCGCACACCAAGAAGGTGATCGGGATCGACGCGCTCGGCGTCGCCCCCACGGGCGCGACCGCGGAATTCTACCGGAGCAAGGGGTACGCGTTCCCGCCCGAGTACGGGCCGCTCGCCGCCGTTACGCCGGGGACCGTGGGCGGGCTGCTCACGATGCTCGCCGAGTACGGGCGGCTCTCGCTCGCCGACGTGCTCGCGCCGGCCATCCAGATGGCCGACGGCTACCCCATGGAAGCGCAGCTCTCGCGCACCATCGAGCACTACAAGTCGTGGATCAAGCAGTGGAAGTACTCCCCCGCGGTCATGCTCACCCACCCCGGCGCCGCGTACGAGGCCCCGCAGCCGGGCGAGATCTTCGTGCAGAAGGACCTCGCGGCGACCTGGCGCAAGCTCGTCGAGGCCGAGCAGCAGGCGCTCGCCGCGGGGAAGAGCCGCCGCGAGGCCATCTATGCGGCGTACGACCGCTTCTACAAGGGAGACATCGCGCGCGAGCTCGTGCGCGGCGTGCAGGAGGACGGTGGGCTCATCACGATGCAGGACCTCGCCAACTGGAAGGTGCGCATCGAGGAGCCGCTGCACACGAACTACAAGGGGATCGAGGTATACAAGCTCCCGCAGTGGCAGCAGGGCCCGGCGATGCTCGAGGCGCTCAACATCCTCGAGAACATCGATGTGAAGAGCATGGGGTACAACTCCCCCAAGTACATTCACACGATCTACCAGGTGATGAACCTCGCCTTCGCCGACCGCGACTTCTATTACGGCGACCCGTACTTTCCGCCCGAGGAGCCGATGCGCGGTCTCTTGTCGAAGGAGTACGCGAAGGCCCGCGCGCGGCAGATCGATTGGGCGAAGAACGACCCGACGGTGAAGCCGGGCGATCCGTACCCGTACCAGGGCGGCACCAACCCGTTCGCGTCGCTGCTCGCGCAGTGGAAAGTGAGCAACTTCGTCCCCGCCGCGTCGCAGCCGAAGAGCGGTCAGCAGGACCAGCGTCCCGCGGTCGCTCCCGCGGACTCGGCCCATCGTCCGAGCGGCGTGGAGGAGCAGTTCGGCGGCGCGACGACGGCTGCGGACTCCGCGGCCGAAGCGGCGTTCTACCGCGGCACGACGTCGATCGAAGCGGCGGACGAGGAAGGGTGGGTCGTCTCCGTGACGCCGAGTGGCGGGTGGGTGCCCGCCGTCATCGCCGGGCACACCGGGATCGGGCTCAGTCAGCGCGCGCAGAGCTTCGTGACCGATCCCAAGGACGGCCCCTTCAACGTGATCGAGCCCGGCAAGCGTCCGCGTGTGACGCTCACTCCCACCCTCGCGCTCAAGGATGGCGCCCCGTACCTCGCCTTCGCCGTGCAGGGGGGTGACACGCAGGACCAGAACCTGTTGCAGTTCTTCCTGAACGTCGTGGAGTTCGGGATGACCGTGCAGCAGGCCACCGAGGCGCCGAACATCAACAGCTACCAGATGCGCTCCTCCTTTGGCGGGCACGAGTCGCGTCCGGGGCGGATCCTCGTGGCCACGTCGCTCCCCGACTCCACGCGCAAGGCGCTCGAGGCGATGGGGTACACGCTCGAGTTTGCGGAGCGGACGTCGGGGCCCATCAACGCGATCTTCTTCGACACCGCGCATCATTCGATGTGGGGCGGGTCGAGCAACCACGGCGAAGATTACGGGATCGCGTGGTAGACGGCGAGCGCCGGCGGGCGCGCGCGATCCTGTGCGAGCATCGCGCCGGCCAGCTCGCCAGGGAACGCACCGCCGGGGCACCCGAAAGACGCCGGTGATCGTGACCTGGGAGGGCGTTCCACTTTACGGAACCCCCTCCCATTTTTTTTCACCAAACGCATTGACATCCCCCGCGAGCCGCCGTACTCATCGACGCACCGCAGCCCCCGTCCTCTCGCCGCTCGTCTCATGCCGACCTCCCTTCGCTCCGCGTTCGGCGCGCTCCTCGGCGCGTCGAGCCTCATGGCCTTCACACCCGCCGCGGCCCACGGCCCGGCATCAGCCGCGCACCTCCGCACGCCGCGCATCGTTCACGCGGCGCTCCGCGATACCGTCGACCTCCTCATCGCCGGAGGGACGGTCGTCGACGGCACCGGCAGTCCCGAGCGCGTGGCGGACGTCGGCGTTCGTGGAGATCGCATCGTGTTCGTGGGCGACGCCGCGGCCGCGCACGTCGTCGCGGCGCGGCGCATCGATGCGCGCGGGCTCTTCGTCGCCCCAGGATTCATCGATCCGCACACGCATACCGGGGGCGACCTGTCGAGCCCCGAGCGGCACGGGAACGTGCCGTATCTCATGCAGGGGGTCACGACGGTGGTCGTCGGGAACGATGGCGGCGGCCCGGTGGAGATCGCGCAGACGTTCGACCGGTGGGAGCGCCAGGGGATCGGCACCAACGCCGCGCTCTACGTCGGCTTCGGCACCGTGCGCGAACGCGTGCTCGGCATGTCCAGCGCCGCCCCCACGCCGGCGCAGCTCGACAGCATGCGCGCGCTCGTGGACCGCGCGATGCGCGAAGGCGCCCTGGGGCTCTCGACCGGCCTCTTCTACCCCCCGCAGAGCTTCGCGGCCACCGAGGAGGTCATCGTGCTGGCGAAGGTCGCGGCGCGGTACGGCGGGATCTACGACAGCCACTTGCGCGACGAGAGCTCGTACAACGTCGGGCTCGTGGGCGCGGTGGCCGAGGCGCTGCGGATCGGCCGAGCGGCACACCTCCCGGTGCACATCGCGCACATCAAAGCGCTCGGTGTCGACGTGTGGGGGAAGAGCGATACCGTGATCGCGATGATTCAGGAGGCACGCCGCGCGGGGCTCGAGGTCACCGCCGACCAGTACCCGTACACGGCCTCCGGCACCAGCTTCAGCGCGTCGCTCCTCCCGCGCTGGGCCGTGGAGGGCGGGCACGACTCGCTCGCCGCGCGCATCGCCGACCCGGTCCAGCACGCGCGCCTCGTGGCCGACATGCGCGAGAATCTCCGCCGGCGCGGCGGTGCCGCCTCCCTCCTCGTCACCAAGGCGCACGACAGCACCCTCGTCGGCAAGACGCTCGCCGACATCGCCACCGCACGCCACCTCGAGCCGGTGGAAGCCGCGCTCGCGGTGATCGCGGCCGGCGGCGCGAGCGTGGCGTCGTTCAACATGAACGAGCAGGACATCGACCGCTTCATGCGCGCCCGCTTCGTGATGACGGGCTCCGACGGGAGCGAAGGGATGCCGCGCAAGTACGGCACCTACCCGCGCAAGCTGCGCGAGTACGTCTTCACCAAGCACGTGCTCACCCTCCCCGAGATGGTCCACAAGTCGAGCGCGCTCGTCGCCGCGGCGCTCCACCTCCGGGGGCGGGGGACGCTCGCGCCGCGGTACTACGCCGACGTGGTGGTGTTCGACTCGACGATCACGGACCGCGCGACCTACGAGTCGCCGGAGGTGTTGTCGACCGGCGTGCGCTACGTGCTCGTGAACGGGAAGCTCGCGGTCGATGCGGGGCGCGTGACCGGCGTGCTCGCGGGGCGCGGGCTGCGGCGCGGGGGCGCCGGGGACGCGGAGCGGGCGGCAGGGCGGTAGCTCGGCCGCTGCTCCCTCTCGCATCGCCATCTTCGCCGGCTCGACCGCGTCGCTGCACCGATCGGTCACCCCAGCCGACGGTGCGCGCGGCGGTTGATCGCCTTGTCCAGCTCTCCGCCCACGATCACCACCAGGCCGACGAGGAGGATCACCCCCCACTGCGCCGCGCTCAGCGCCGTGGTGCGCAGCACGCGCTGGAGGAACGGCACGTACAGCGCCGCCAGGTGCGCGAGCGTCACCGCCACCATGCTCACGAAGAGAAAGCGGTTCGAGAAGAGCGGGATGCGGAACACCGACCGGTCGAGCGAGCGGCAGTTGAACACGTGGTAGAACTGGAGCACGACCATCTGCGTCACCGCCACCGTGCGCGCGAGGCGCATGTCCCCCGTGGCGTGGAGCGTCCACCAGAACATCGCGAGCGTGGCCACCACGAGCACGAGCCCCACGCCGGCGACGCGAACGAAGAGCGGCCGCGTGAGCACCCCCTCGTCGCGCGGGCGCGGGGGCTGGCGGAGCAGCCCCGGCTCCCCCGGCTCGAAGGAGAGCGCCATGACCTCGAGGCTGTCGGTCACGAGGTTGATCCACAGGATCTGCGCCGCCGTGAAGGGGAGCGGCCACCCGATGATCAGCGTCCCGAGCACGGCCAGGATCTCGCTCGCCGCGGTCGAGAGGAGGAAGAACGTCACCTTGCGGATGTTCGCGAACACGATCCGCCCTTCCTCCACCGCCGCGGCGATCGTCGCGAAGTTGTCGTCGGCGAGGATCATGTCCGACGCCTCGCGCGCGACGTCCGACCCGCGCGCCCCCATCGCGATCCCGAGGTGCGCGGCGCGCAGCGCGGGGGCATCGTTTACCCCGTCGCCCGTCACCGCGACCACCTCGTGCCGTGCCTTGAGGCGCTGCACGATGCGCAGCTTGTGCTCCGGCGTGACGCGCGCGAAGATGCGCACGCGCTCGAGCGCGCGGTCGAGCGCGTCGTCGGAGAGCCGGTCGATCTCGCGCCCGGTGACCACCGCGTCGCCGAGCGCGAGCCGCTGCCCGACGCTGCGCGCCGTGTCCGCGTGGTCGCCGGTGAGCATCAGCACGCGCACCCCCGCGCCCTGCACTGCGGCGACCGCCGTCACCGCTTCCGGGCGCACGGGGTCCTCGATCCCCACGAGCCCGGCGAAGACGAACCCGGTGTCGAGCGGGTGCTCGACGATGCGCGGCGCGTTCGTCGAGCGAAACGCGATGGCGAGCACGCGGAGCCCCGTGCCGGCGAACGTCGTGGCCTTGGCCAGCGCGGCATCGCGGTCGAGCGGCTCCTCCCGCCCGTCGGGGCCGAGCTGCCGGTCGCAGCGCGAGAGCACCACCTCGGGCGCGCCCTTGAGGCGCTCCACCAGGCCGTTCTCCTCCCGGCGCAGCGAGATCATGAACCCTCGCTCGGACTCGAAGGGGAGCAGGTCGACCTCTTCGTGCCGTTCATCCAGTTCGGCCGGCGCCATCCCGGCCTTCATCGCGGCGATGACGAGCGCGACTTCCGTCGGGTCCCCGGCCGCGCGCCCCGCCTCGATCGCGCGCATGTCCACCTCGCTCGCCAGCACGCCGGTGCGTAGCGTCTCCCGCAGTGCGGGCGCTTCTGCGGCGCGGACCGGGCGGCCGTCGTGCTCCACGCGCCCCTCGACCGCGTAGCCGGCTCCGGTGACCTCGTAGCGCCGTCCCCCCGTCCACACGGCGCGCACCGTCATCTCGTTCCTGGTGAGCGTCCCTGTCTTGTCCGACCCGATCACCGTCGTGCTGCCGAGCGTCTCGACCGCGGGAAGTGCGCGGATGATCGCCTTGCGGCGCGCCATGCGGCGCACGCCGATCGCGAGCGTCACCGTGAGCACCACCGGCAGCCCTTCCGGGACCGCCGAGACCGCGAGCGCGACCGCCGTGAGGAACACGTCGGCCAGCGGCCTCCCGCGGATGACGCCGATCGCGACCACCACCGTCGCGAGCGCGAGGACCACCACGCCGGTCCACCGCCCGAGTCGCGCGAACGTCTCCTGGAGCGGCGTCGTGCTCCGGCCGACGCCGCGCATGACGTACGCGATCCGCCCCAGCTCCGTCGCCGCGCCCGTGCGCACGACGATCCCTTCGCCGCGTCCGTGCACGACGGTCGTGCCGGCGAACGCCATGTTGCGTTGGTCCGGCGCGACGAGCCCCGGGTCGGCGAGCGGCGCGTCGGTCTTCTCGACCACGATCGATTCGCCGGTGAGGAGCGACTCGTCGAGCGCCAGGTCGCGCGCCTCGACCAGCCGGAGGTCTGCCGGGACGAGCGACCCCGACGTGAGCCGCACCACGTCCCCGGGCACCAGCTCCCGGCTCGGCACCTCGCGTGCTTCCCCGTCGCGCACCACCTGCGCGTGCGGCGCCGAGAGCTGCGCGAGCGCCCGCATCGCCCGCCGGGCGCGGAGCTCCTGCACGAAGCCGATCACGCCGTTGAGCCCCACGACGACGAGGATCACCCCGGCGTCGGTGACGTCGCCGAGCGCGAGCGTCACCCCGGCGGCCACGAGGAGGATGTAGATGAGCGGATCGCGCAGCTGTCCCAGCGCCAGCACCCACCAGGGCGTCCCGCGCTCGGCCTCGACCTCGTTCGGTCCCATTTCCCGGAACCGTTGTTCCGCAATCCGGGTAGGGAGCCCGTCGGGCCCCGTCCCCAGGGCGCGCGCCACCTCCTCGGCGGAGCGCACGTGCCAGGGCGCCTCCGGGGCGGCGCGCGGAGCGCCCGTGGGCGTGGCGAGGGTTGGCGAAGGGTCGCGGTTCGGCATGTGGGTCGGCGGCGCGGCGTGGCAGACGGCACGATGCACGGATGATTCGTGCCGCCGCCGCGGGCAATCAGGCGGCGCGCCGGGTGGCGTGAGGGCATTCCCGAC
>JADGGM010000118.1 GCA_019689955.1 Gemmatimonadaceae bacterium | reverse complement strand
CCGCCGCGCCCTTCGTGCCGCCGCCTACGGGGCGACGCCAGCTCAGGTTCGCGAAGCTGTTGATGTCCTGCTGATGATCGTCGAGCACCACGCCCCCGGTGGAATCGAACGGGATTCCGAAGCGCGTCCGCGACCAGTTGACGTCGAGGTTGAGCACGTCGCGGCTCGACGGTGTGAACTGCACTTTGCCGAAGGCGTACAGATCTTCGCCGCGGTTGTGGAAGTTGATCGGGTCGTTGGTGGCCGTGTCGAACATCACGGGCTCCAGCCGCATCCCCGACTCCTGCCTGGCCCCGGAGCCGAAGACCCCCCACCGCCCGGCGTTTCCGCTCAGCGTGATCCCTTGTCCGTTCGCGTTGAACGACCCCGCGTAGCTCGACAGCTCCGCCTGAAACCCGCCTGCCGGGATGCGCGTGAGCACGTTGACGACCGCCGCGTTCTTGTTGCCGTACTCCGCGTCCCACCCGCCGGTCTGGAAGTCGATCCGATCCACGACGGAGGGATCGAAGAGCTCATTCATGCTCCCCGAGATCCCCGAGGGGACGGGGACGCCATCCACGTAGTACGTGTACTCCGCGTGCTGCCCGCGGATGTGGACTTCTCCCGTCGGGGCGCGCGCCGCGCCGACGATCGACTGCTGCAGGACCTGGGAGGTGGTGTTGGTGGGCGCGCCGTGGTAGTCGTTCTGCTTGAAGACCTGGTCGCCACTCCGCGTGTCGACGGCGATCGGCGCCTGGGCGGTGACGGTGACGGCCTGGAGCCCGATCGGAAGCGTGACGAGGTGGAAGGTCAGCGGGGTGGTCGCCCCGTCGTCGGCGATGACGACGTCGCGCGACTGGGGGCGGTACCCGATGAGCCGCGCCTGGACGGCGTAGCGCCCCGGGGCGAGGTGGTGGATCACGAACCGCCCGAACTGATCGGTCACCGCGTTCGCGACGAGCTCGCTCCCGCGCATCACGCGCACCTCCCCGCCTTGCAGCGGCTCGCCGCTCGCGCTGTCGCGGACCGTGCCGACGACATCGCCGGCGGCGGGCGCGGCGAGGGCGGCGCGCGGTGTGAGCGCCGCGAGGCCGGCGAGGAGGAGCGACGATACGAGCGCGCGGATCGCGCGGCCGGACGAGGCGATAGGCATGCAGGATCTCCGCGGTGATGGTCGACGCGGATGATAGGCTGCCTGATCGAGCGCGCCGAGCGATTTTCAGTGAATGGGTGCGTTCGGCCAACGAGTGGTTGCGCGCGGCGGACGAGGCGGGGCGGCGCTAGAGACGCAGCAACCGCTCCCGCAGGAGGCGCGCGCGCTGCCGGCTGACCGGGAGCTGCTGACGGTTCCGGAGCGTGACGAGGTACGTGCCCCCAGGCATTGGGCTGACCCGGTCCAGCACATCCAGGTTGACGAGCGCACTGCGGGAGAGTCGGACGAAGCACGCCGGATCGAGCCGCGCCTCGAGGTCCTTGAGCCGGTAGTTGACCGTGTAGCGCGCCCCGCCGATCGTGGTCAGGTGCAGCAGCTCCCCATCGGCCACGATCGACGCGAGCTGGTCCACCGCGACGATGACGATGTCCTCGCGGTCGCGCACCGGGATGCGGCGGAGGTACTCCGCCGTGCCGCTCCCCGCGTACACGGCCGCCTTTCGCAGCCGCTCCTCGTCGCCCGAGCGCTCGTCGGCGCGCTCCAGCCGATCGTGCGCGCGCTCCAGCGTGCGCCGGAGGCGCGCGGGGTCGACCGGCTTGAGGAGGTAGTCGATCGCGTTCAGCTCGAAGGCGCGCACCGCGTACTCGTCGTACGCCGTGACGAAGGCGACGAGCGGGAGGTGCGGCTTCCGTACGAGGCGCACCACGCTCAGCCCGTCGACCTCCGGCATCTGCAGGTCGAGGAGGGCAAGATCGGGGCGCACGGCCTCGATCAGCGCGACCGCCTCCGCGCCCCCCGATGCCTCCCCGACGACCTCCACGTCCTCGCACCCGCGCAGCATCGCGACGAGGAACGCTCGCGCGGGGCGCTCGTCGTCGGCCACGAGGACGCGGAGCGCGGGGCTCATGCGACGTCTCGCGCGGGTGCGGCGCCGCGCGCGACGCCAGCCTCGGCGATCGGGATGCGGACGCGCACCGTGGTCCCCACGTCGACGGCGCTCTGGATCTCGAGCGCCGCCGCGGCGCCGTAGTAGCGCTCCAGCCGCCGGGCCACGTTCGAGAGCCCGATCCCCGCGGCGCGCCGGCGCGCGAGCTCCGCGGGCGCGACGCCCACGCCCGTGTCGATCACGAACAGGGAGAGCTCATCCGCATCTCGGCCGCGGCTGGCCGCGACGATCACCCGGCCGCCGGTGCGCCGTGGAGCGATCCCGTGCTTGATCGCGTTCTCGACGAGCGGCTGAAGCACCAGCGGCGGGATACGGCAGGTGGCGAGGGCGTGGTCGACGTCGATCGTCACCGTCAGCCGCTCTTCGAAGCGCGCGCGCTCGATCGCGAGGTACGCGCGCACGATCTCCAGCTCCTCACCGAGCGTGACGAACGCGCCATCGGAGCGCGTGAGCACGGCGCGCAGGAGCCCCGTGAGCTGCAGGAGCGTCTCGAGCGCGCGGCTCGGTGCTTCCTGGATCAAGTGCCCGATCGTGGTGAGCGTGTTGAACAGAAAGTGCGGGTTGAGCTGCGCCCGCAGCGCACGCAGCTCGGCCTCGGTCGCGAGCTGGAGGATCTCGCGCTCGCGCAAATCGCGGGCGTACCGCTCGCGGCTCATCCGCACGGCGTCGATCCGCCGCGCCACGGTGAGCGCGACGGTGTCGAGGAACGCAAGGTCATCGGAGAAAAGCCGCCGCCCGCTGGTCAAGCGGCCGACGGTGATCTCGTAGGCCGGCGCATCAGCGGTCGAGATGCGCACGGCCGCCTCCTGTCCGCGCTCCATGGGCGCGACCGCGGATGTCGCGGCCGCGCCGGCGTCATCGAGCGCGCGCCATCGGACCGTCTGGGACGAGAGCGCCGGTCCGAGCGTGGCGCAGGTGGCATCGAGGATCTCTTCCGGCGCCTCGAGCGCCGCGATGCGCGCGGCGAGATCCGCGCCGAGGCTCGCGTAATCGGCGCGGCGCAGGACCACGCGGTCCACGAAACGGGCGACCCACCGGCGCAGCCCCGGATACGCCATTGCCGTGACCGCGGCGAGCGCGAGCATCGCGCCGGCGCCCAGAGGCTGCGTGTAGTCCCCGGCCATGCGGGGGAGGATGTACGGGGCCGCGATCCCGGTGTACAGCACCATCCAGAGCACGATGAGCGCGAGCAGCGTGAGCACGCGCTTGAGGAAGAGGTCGGCGAGGGCGAACCGGTAGTCCTGGTACAGGATCACCATCGCGAGCGGGAGCGACGCGTGGTGCCCCGCCAGCTCCACGAGCCAACTGTCGGAGGCCACCGGGTGCTGGCTCAAGTGGAACGCCATGACCGCGAACGCCGCCAGCGCCGCGGCGGAGGTGGCGCGCCGCACCGCCGGCTCGCGCGAGGAGTGCGCGACGAGGAGCGCGATGATCACGCCATAGCCGACCGTGAGCATGAGGAGCGCCGCGCGCGACGGGACCACGCCGGTCGTGAGCGCGTCGTGGATCTGGAGCACGGCAGCCGCGGCGCTCAGCACGTAGCCGGCGGCGATCCGGCCGCGCGCGCCGCGGTATGGCGTGGCGGAGCGGAGCGCCGAATGGACGACGACGGCGGGGAGGAACCCCAGCGCCGAGAAGGCGCCCGCCATGAGCCACGGCGCGGGGGCGCCGACGCCGAAGTCCTGCAACCCGTAGATGACCAGCGCGCCGCAATTCCAGAGAATGCCGAGGAGCGCGGTCGCGAGCGGAATGCGGTCGCCGCGCGGGCCCAGCGGCTGCCCCTCGCGGCGCGCCCCCGACCGCAGCGTCATGAACGCCAGCATCGTGTACAGCACGATGCCGGTCACGAAGCCGACCAGGTGCACGAGCGTCGTGGCGTCGCGTGAGATCATGAGCCGCGTGGGGGTGAGGCGGGGTCCCGGAGTACGCGTATGCTACCCCGCGCGCGGAGATTCGGGCAATCGGCGGCCAACGAGCGGGCGCGCAGTCCCGGCGAACGGGCGGCGGCGGGCAATGAACGGCGGTGCGCCTGCCGCGGCTCGGCGCGCCCCGCCGAGCTCGGCCGCGGGTCAGCGCCGCCGCGCCCCTGGGGTCAGCCGCCCCTCGAGCCAGAGCCCATACCGCGAGAGCGCCGCGCTCCCCGCGAAGTAGAGGAGCGCGACGAAGACGTAGGCCTCGTTGTGAAAGCCCAGCCACGCCGGGTCCTGCGCGGCCACGCGCGCGGTGTTCAGGAGATCGAAGAGCCCGATGACCACGAGGAGGCTCGCGTCCTGAAAGAATCCCACGGCGATCGAGATGAACGAAGGGATCACGATGCGCAGCGCCTGCGGGAGAATGACGAGGCGCATCGCCGGCCACCAGCGAAGGCCGAGCGCGGCCGCCGCGTCGCGCTGCCCGCGCGGCACGGCGAGCACGGCGCCGCGCACGACCTCGGAGATGTGCGCGCCGTGGTGCAGCACGAGCGCCCCGAGGAGCGCCGCCAGCTCGGGGGAGAGCGTGAGCCCGCCGACGAAGTTGAACGCGCGCAGCCGCGGCACGCTCCACACCGGCAGCGACACGGCGAGCGACGCGATGAGCGCGGCGGCCGCCCCGCCGACCGCCGACCACCCCCACGCGCCGAGGAAGCGGCGCGTCGTGGGATCGCCACTCCGGAGCGCCGCGGTCACGGTGGCGCGCGTGAGCCCCAGCTCCTCCGCCTCGACCGGCGCGCGCAACACCCAGTCGACGATCTCGAGCCACTAGTCATCGCCGAAGCGCACGACCGGCGCGATCGGCTCCTTCGAGATGCGGTCGGGGAGGACGACGTAGTCCCCCGGGTTGCGCAGCATCGTGCGCGTGGTGGCGAGCCCGGCGCCGTCCTGGCTGATGACGTCGCACCGCCCCGCCGCGAGCGCGCTCACCGCGCCACGGAGGTCCTCGATCACCACCGGGGTGAAGCGCAGGTGGTTGCGCCGCGCGAAGTCGGTGAGATTGAGCACGGTCGTCGTCCCGTGCTGCACGCACACGGTGGCGCCGTCGAGCATCGCAGCCTTGGTCACGTGGAGCGCGCGCGGCACCATGAAGCCCTGGCCGTCGTAGAAATAAATCGGCCCGAAGTGGAAGCCGCGCCCCACGGTGCGGCTCCGCGTGAGCGACGTGTCGTTCACCAACACGTCCACCTCGCCGGACTAGAGCCCGGAGAAGCGCTGCTGCATGGTGTAGGGCACGATCTCGACCTTCGCCGGGTCGTCGAACACGGCGACGGCGAGCGCGCGGCAGAAGTCGACATCGAACCCCTGCCACTGGCCGGCGTCGTTCGGCGTGGCGACCCCCGCGGCCTGCGAGACGCCACACTTGACGGCGCCTCGCGCGCGCACCGCGGCGAGCGTCGCCTCCGACGCGCGAGCGCCGGGCGCACCGGACGATGCGGCGCTGTCGCCGGAGCAGGCCGCGGCGATCGTCACGCACGCGGCGAGCAGGGCGCCGAAGGAAACGGCAGGGCGGAGCGTCATGGTCATCGGCGGTCCTCGGAATGCCGAGCCTGCGCTCACCGCCCCGCGGCAGCGCGCAGGCATTCGAAGCCGCGGGCGAGGTCGGCGATGAGGTCGTCGGGGTCCTCGAGGCCGACGTGGAGTCGCACGTACGGGCCTGCCTCGCGCCACGGCACCACGGTGCGCGACGACGCCGGGTTCATGGGGATCGCGAGGCTCTCGTATCCGCCCCAGCTCACGCCCATCCGGAACAGCTCGAGGTTGTCGAGCATGGCATCGACGGCGCGCTTGGGGACGGGGGCGAGCACCACGCCCAGGAGCCCGCTCGCGCCGCGAAAGTCGCGCGACCAGAGCGCGTGCCCGGGATCGCTCGGGAGCGCGGGGTACAGCACGCGCGCGACCTCCGGACGCCCGCTCAGCCACTCCGCCACGCGGAGCGCGCTCCGCTGGTGGCGCTCCAGGCGCACGCCGAGCGTGCGGAGGCCGCGGAGCGCGAGGTACGCGTCGTCGGGGCTCACGCAGTGGCCGAGCTCGGCCACCATGGAGCGGACCGGCTCGTACAGCGCTTCGGTCGTGGTGATCGTCCCCATCATCACGTCGGCGTGCCCGGCGACGTACTTCGTCGCCGCCTGGATCGAGACGTCGACGCCGTGCGCGAACGCCGGGAAGAAGTACGGCGTGGCCCACGTGTTGTCCATCGCCACCACGATCCCCGCCGCGTGCGCCGCGTCGGCGATGGCGGGGACATCCTGCACCTCCATCGTCATCGACCCCGGCGATTCGAGGAACACCACGCGCGTGTTGGGGCGGAAGAGCGTCGCGATCCGGCCGCCGATGCGCGGGTCGTAGTACGTCGTCTCCACGCCGAAGCGGGTGAGGATCGTATCGCAGAAGTGCCGCGTGGGGGTGTAGGTCGTGTCGACCATCAGGAGGTGATCGCCGCTCCGGAGCAGCGCGAGGAGCGCCGTGGTGATGGCCGAGAGCCCCGAGGGGAGGAGCGTGGCTCGGTAGCCTCCTTCGAGCGCCGCGATCGTCTCTTCGAGGGCGAAGGTGGTCGGCGTGCCGAGCTGGCCGTAGCGCACGGTGTCGAAGCGCGTGGCCGGGTTGCGCGCCGCCTCGAAGTCGGCGACGGTCGGGAAGAGGATGGTCGACGCGCGATAGACCGGCGGGTTGACGGCGCCATGCCGGTCGCGGGGGTGGCCACCGCTGTGCACGAGCAGCGTGTCGGAGGCGACACGCCGCTCGCCATCTGCTGAACGACTCACGTTGTCCACGGCTCCACGTAGTGTCGGTTCGCGCGCGCCTCACACGAGGCGCGCGATGTTTCGTCTCGACAACCTAACACCGCGTCAACCCCGCCGCGCGCGCCTAGGCGCGGACCAGCGTGGTGACGTACGTGAAGCGGTCCCCCGGATGGACGGCGCTCGAGTGCTCGATGAGCGCGCCGTGCTCACTGTAGTAGCGGCGCGTGGCCCGCAGCGCCGGCCCGCCGAGCTCGGCGTACAGCGCCGCGGCCAGCCGCTTCGGGATGCGCACGGCCTCGATGGTCTGGTCCACGCGCGCGATGTGCAGGCCGTACACGCGCTCGAGCATGGCGGAGATGGGGCCCGAGAGCTGCTCCAGCCGGGCCTCGATGCCGGGGAGGCCGGCGTCGACGTACGCCGTGGTGAAGCAGATGGGGCGCGCGTCGCCAGGCATGGTGCGCACGCTCTCGATCCGAAGCCACCGGTCGCCGGGGCGGCACTCGAGCATCTCGGCCAGCGCGGCGTCGCTCGTCACGCGCCGCGTGCGCAGGACCACGACCCGCGACGCCTCGGCGTACTGCAAGAAATCGGCGATCGAGTTGGTCGGTTGGCGGTACGCGGCGGCGGGGGTGCGCGCGACGACCTCGGTGCCGATGCGCCGGCGGCGCGAGATGAGCCCCGCGTCGCTGAGCAGGCGGAGCGCCTCGCGCACCGTGTGCCGGCTCACGCCGTACTGCGTGCACAGCTCCATCTCGGTCGGGAGGAGCGCCCCCACGGGGTAGCGCCCGGCGCCGATCCGCTTCATCAGCTCATCGGCGACCTGCTGGTAGCGCGGAAGCTCCGCCGAGCCGCCGCCGTCCCGTGACACTCCGTGCGCCCGGCTGCGGCGGGCCATGGGTCCTCTCATCGTCGTGGCCTCGGCTCCAATATATCCGGACAATTCCGCCGCGCCACACCGCGCAGGCGATCACGCGCCCGGCCGCAGGGGGTGGCCGACGTGGGCTCGTCGAACAGCAT
>JADGGM010000117.1 GCA_019689955.1 Gemmatimonadaceae bacterium | reverse complement strand
GGGTGAGGAGGGGTGGGACTAACGGTCCAGCGCGGCGCGCTTCCGGCGAAGTAGTGCGGCCTGCGCGGCCGCCGGTTGGCGAGCGATCGCGCGGTCGAGGTAGTGGCGCGCTTCGTCGAGATTGCCCAGCGACGCGTGGAGATCGGCGTAGGCCGCGAGCGCGTACGGGTAGCGGGCGAGCACGTCGCGCTCCGGGATCGCATCCAACTCGTCCAGGCCGGCGCGCGTGCCGGCGTACATCGCGACGGCCAGGGCGTGGTTGATGTCGACGACGAGCGATGGCCACCGAGCGCGCAGCACGGCGTACATCTCGACGACGCGCCCCCAGTCCGTGGCCGCGTAACTCGGCGCCGCGGCGTGGCACGCCGCGATCCCCGCCTCGAGGTGGTACCGGGTGAGCTCCGCGCCGGTCCCGGCGCGGCAGAGGCACCCGAAGGCTTCATCCATGAGCGCGCGATCCCATCGCGTGCGGTCCTGTTCGGCCAGGAGGAGCAAGCTCCCGTCGTCGGCCAGGCGCGCCGGGGCGCGGGCGGCGTGGAAGCAGAGCAGCGCGTGGAGCGCGAAGGCGGCGGGCGACCCCGTGTCGTCGCGTGAGGTGAGCAGCCGCACAAAACGGAGCGCCTCGCGACACAGCCCATCGTCGATTGCCTCCTCGCCGACGCTCGGGCTGTACCCTTCCGCGAAGACGACGTAGAGCACGTCGAGGAGGGCCGCGAGGCGTTCGGGGAGTGCGCCGGCGGCCGGGACGTCGAACTGCACTCCCCGCTCGCGAAGCCGCTGCTTTGCGCGCACGAGGCGCTGCGCCACCGTGCGCTCGTCGCTCACGAAGGCGGTCGCGATCTGTGCAGCGGTGAGGCCGAACGCCACGTTTGCAACGAGGGCGATCTGCGCGGCGCGGGAGAGCGAGGGGTCGCAGCAGAGGAACATGAGCCGTACCTCGTCCTCGGCGTCGAACGCCGGCGGGTCCGCTTCGGAGACATCGTGCGCGCGCTCGAGTGTGAGGTGAGATCGCTCGCGCCGGAGCGCGTCGACGGCCGCGTTGTGCGCGACACGCACGAGCCACCGTTCGGCGTCATCGGGGAGCCCGTGCACCGTCCACTGGCCGAGCGCGCGCACGTACGCCTCCTGCACCGCCTGCTCGACGAGCGCGAAGTGGCGTGCGCCGAAGCGGCGCGTGAGCGCGGCGACGATCCGCGCGTGGCTCGACCGGAACCGCTCCTCGAGCGCCGCTCGCACACCGTCGCCCGGGTCGCCGCCGCCGCGGCCGAGCCCGCCGCCACGCCCGCCGCCGCCCGGGCGGTCGACGGTCGTCACGGGGTGGCCGCCACGCGCGACACCTCGATGAGCCGTACTTCGACCCAGCCGTTCTGCAGGTCGAGCCCGGGGCACGCGCGCGCTGCGTCGGTTGCCTCGTCGAGCGACGCGGCCTCGATGACGAAGATCCCGCCGACCGCGTCCTTCGACTCGATGAAGGGGCCGTCGATGACCTCGCCGCCGCGGATCGTCAGCCGCCGGCCGGTCTGGTCGTAGAGCTTGTGGCTCTCGACGAACTGACCACGCTCGGTGAGGCCCCGCAGCCAAGCCATGTAACGCTCGAGCATCTGGGGGCGGAACTCGGGGTTCCCACTCCGCTTGTCGAGATCGGCGCCGCCGACAATGAGCATGTATCTGGGCATGGTCTCCTGACTCCGCCCGCCTGGGCGGCCCAGCGGAGGGTGCGCCCGAGGGGAGCTGCGAGAGTAGATGAGATCAGAGCGTCTCCCCGTCCACGTACCTGGCGAGATATTGGAGGAATCCCTTCCATCCATCCACGTGGTGGTCGGCCGGTCCCCGGAGGCCCGCGAAGCCGTCATGGCGCACGGTGACGCGCGTCCCGTCGTCGATCGGTTCCAGGAGATACGTGACCGTCGTGTCGCGGCGGCCGAGCTCAGGGTAGTCCCAGTCGTAGCGGCGCGTGTGCACGACACGGCGCGGCGCATCGATCTCGAGGTACTCACCGCCCGCCGGGAAGGTGCTGCCGTCGGCCAGGCGGATGTCCACCGACCAGCGGCCGCCGACGCGGAGGTCCGATGTCCACGCCGTCGCCTGGTAAGTGTCGGGCGCGCCCCACCAGGCTTCGGTCTCGCTGGTGGTCAGCGCGCGGAAGATGCGCTCCGGCGTGGCGCGCATGTCCATCGTCGCGAGCACCGTCTCGCCGTCGGTGACCGCGCGCGGAGCCGGGCCGTCGCCGGACTCCGGGCGGGCGTGCACCTCCCGCGCGACCTCCGCGGCGAATCGCTCGAGGAGATCCTCCCAGGACGTTTCATGGGAGGCGCGCGTCCGTTCGGCGCCGGCGCCGAACGCTTCGAACCCGCGGTGGACGATCGTCACGTCGGTGCGGCGCGGGGCCGGGGCGGCGAACGTCACCTCGAGCTCCGTCGGCTGCCCGGCGATGTGCCAGTCGAGGAGGAGGCGCGATGGCGGCTCGCACGCGAGCACGCGTGCCCACTCGCACTCGCTGCCGTCGGTGCCGCGCTCGTACCACCGGCCGCCCACGCGCGCCTCGAGCACGACGTTGGCGATCGGCGCCTTGGTCGGGTTTCCGGAGTAGATCGGGTTCCACCACGCACCGACGTGCGTGGTGAAGAGGTCGAAGGCGCGGGCCGGTTCGACAGCGACGTGGACCGAGCGGCGGATGGGCGTCGCGCCGGGCGTGGGGTGGGGCATGGGGTCGAGCTCCTGCGTGATGGGTTCCTGCACGGAGCTGCCGGTCATGGGGCGTCCGTGTGCGCGCGGCATGGATTCACCCCTCGAAGCGCGAGAGGTCTTCATCCGCGCCCACGACGCGGAACACCTGCCCCCCTGGCGCCTGGAAGTAGAGGCGGTTCTTCTCCCACGTGTCGAGCTCGGTGACGCCGAAGGCGCGGATCTTCGCTGAGAGCACGGCGGGGTCGGCAGTGCGGAGCTCGAGCCAGATCGACTTGACCTGGTCCTCCGCGGGGAGCACGCGGCCATCGTAGATGGCGGCGATGAAGAAGTGTCCGCCGGAGGGAGCGCCGAGCCGGAAGAAGTCGGCCTCGGTCGACCGCTTGGTGATCGTGCCCCCCAGGACCTCCTGGTAGAACTGTCGGATGTGAGAGCGGTCGGCGGGGCGGGCGGTGAGCTTCGCGTGGTTGCCGATGGATGCGATCGATGCGCTCGTGGTCATGTCGGGGTCCTCGGGTTCGGGAAGCAGTAGCGCGACCAGAGTGATCGCCACTGTCCGAAGGACGTGCCTGGCGAGCGCCGCTCGACATCGTCACGCCCCGCCAATGTAGGGAGCGGCCGACCCGCGGCACCAGGTCAGTCTCTCGGCGGCTGCGCGGTGCGCCGTACGGGTCCCGTGCGCGGCGGATAGCTCTTGTCGATCGACGGAGCGCGGAGGGGAGGGAGGGCGAATCAGCGCGTCGCCGTGCCAGGGTCGGCGAGCCCCATGAGCTCCACGAGGGCGAGCGCGTTGGCGGAGGTGGCGAGCCCGGGGCGGAGGCGGTAGTCGAAGCACATCGTCGGCTTGCCGGAGGAGTCGTCGAAGTGCTCGGTGAAATGGACCGGGCGTGCGGAGCCGGCGATGGGGCCGCCGGCGGCAAGCGACAAGTCGTGCGTGGTCACGGCGCCGATGGCGCCGGCATCGACGAGGTGGCCGATGATCAATCGTGCGGCGATCTGACGCTCCGCTGTGTTGGTGCCGTGGAGGATCTCGTCGAGCAAATAGAGGAGCGCTCGGCGGTGCTCGCGCTCGTGCGCGTGGTCACGCGCGGCGTCGACGATGGCCTTGAGGCGACGCAGCTCGGCCATGAAGAGGGAGACTCCCTGCTCGAGGGAGTCCTGTACGCGAATGCTTGTGTAAATGTCGGTGAGCGGCAGGCGCAGGCGCGCGGCGCAGACCGGGGCACCGGCTTGCGCGAGCACCGTGTTTACTCCGATGGCGCGGAGCAGCGTGCTCTTCCCGGACATGTTGGAGCCGGTGATGAGGAGGAACGTCCCCGGCGGGCCGACGGCGACGTCGTTGCGGACGCAGCTCGACGGGGGGAGGAGGGGGTGGCCGAGCGCCCATGCGTCGATCGTCGGGGGATCGCAGTCGAGGATCTCGGGGAAGGTCCAGTCGGGGTGATCGTGTGCGAGGGTGGCGAAGGCAGCGAGCACTTCGAGCTCGCCGAGCGCGGCCATCCAGTCGCGGGCGTGTGCGCCCCCCGTCGCCTGCCAGCGCTCGAGGCGCGCGACGACGTGCACGTCCCACATGAAGAACAGTTGGAGGACGGCGTGCAGCATTGGGGAATATCGGACCTCGGCCCACGCCAAGATCCGCTCCAGGTTGCGGAACTGTTCCGCCGCCCGCCCGCCGGCAGCCATGCGCGCCCTGATGTTCTTGATGCGGGGAGATGTTGCGTCGAATTCTTCAACTAGCGCGAACATGGCGCTGTTATGGCGCAATACTACACGTCTCTGGTCGGCTTCGTGGATGGCCTCGGAGAGGTGAGCGCGAACCGAGCGAGCGATGAGGAGCCCTACGGCGCCCGACGCGAGCCAGATGGGTTGGGAGATGACGCCGGCCGCCTGGAGGAGGAGCGTGACCATGGTAAGCGCCGTGATCGCGCGGGCGGCCCAGAGGGCTCCTTGTCGCGGGGTAAGACGAGGGGGGCTCTCGCACCAATCGAGGAATCGGTCGAGCGTTGCTTGGCGTGGGTTGCCAGTGAGGATGGCGAGAGCCTCGAGCTGTTCGCGGAGCTCGGCGCGGTCGCGGAGCTCGCGGGCGGCGGCTTGGCGCTCGGTTATCTCGGTGGCGGAGGGGGGCGGAGTGAGGAGCCAGGAGCGGAGCGTCCGTCGCCCGGGTGTCGCGCTCACGACGTCGAGGAGCTGGAAGAGCGACGCGTGGCCGAGTATGTCGAGGTCCCCCGCGTACGGGTGATTCGAGGGGGGATCGATCTCGCGTGCGACCGGGAGCGCGGACCAATCGCGAGCGATGCGGTGTGCCCCGAGCTCATTGTATCGCTGTGCGGCTTCGTGCAGCTCCAGGGCCCGCCGTTCGCGGCGGTGGGCCACGATGAGCGCGACGAAGATGGTGACCAGCGCGATGGCAGCTGCTGCGGCGATGGAGCGTGCGTTGGTGGGCGTGGGCGAAGCCGCCCGTGCGAATGCCAGGAGGATGAGGGCGAAGCAGAGGAGTCGGGCCTTGCCGATGCGTTCGGCGCGGGATTCCGACTCCTCGGCGCGTTGCGCGTGCCAGGCGGCGCGCGCCCGGTATCTGTCGGCGACATCGGAAAAGGTCACGGGCGCGCGCGTGGTGGTAAGAGGCTCAGGACAGGTGGATCAGCCGCCGAGGTACTTTCGGAACCAGGCGATCGTCTTCGGCCACGCCTGTTTGGCAGCCGCGAAATTGGCGCCATTCTGTCCGTTTTGTGCGCGCAAGAACCCATGCCCAGCGCCAGGGAAGACGAAGTGCTCGTAGGTGCGGCCGAGCGCGTGGAGAGCGGAGTCGGCGGGGGGGATGGTCGAGGTTACGCGCGCATCGTTCTGGCCGTAGAGCCCGAGGACCGGGGCGCGGACCTTGGCGAGGTCTTCCGTCTTGGGTGAAGTGCCGTAGTACACCACCGAAGCGCCGAGGTCCGGAGCCGCGACCGCGTGAGCGAAGGAAACCGATCCTCCCCAGCAGAATCCGACGATCCCGTACCGTGGGAGCGCAGCCGGGAGCGCCATCCCGTACTTCGCGGCCGCGGAGAGGCGGCGCTGCACCTCGTTCGGGTCGAGCGTTCGGATCGCCGCGATGGCGGAATCGGTGTTGATGCTGTCCGGACCGACCGTGGGGATGTGCTTACCCGTGAGCAGGTCCGGGGCGATCGCGATGAAGCCGTCAGCCGCGAGCTGGTCGGCGACCGCGCGGACCCAGGTAGTGAGGCCGAAGATCTCGTGCACGACGACGACCACCGGCGCCTTGGTGCTGCGTTCCGGGTAGACGACCCACGCGCGTACGCTGTCGGCGGGGGAGCCGCCGACGGGGATCATCACCCATTCGCCGTGGCGTGGCGAGGCCGCGAGGCGTGCCTTGGCGTCCTGCCCCGCGGGGGGGATGCTCGTGTCGGACGGGGCTTGGGATGATGGCGTGTGCGTGTCCGCAGCGGGCGAGGCGTGGTCCGCGTGCTCGGAGGCGACCGCTGCCTTCTGAGAGCACGCGGCGAGGAGGAACGCGGAGAGTAGCGCGAGGTGGCGACGTACGTCGATCGACATGATGGGCCTCCGCCAGGTCATGGTTTCGTGCGCATCTGCTGTTCGGCGAGGAACTCCGTGGCGCGCCACTCGGCGTAGTAGAACGGGCGCCAGGGGGCGCGGCCGCTGATGAATCCCACGTGCCCGCCGCGCTCCACGAACTCTACGCGGAGCCACGGCGTTCCGCGGGCGATCGCTCGGACTTCGTCGAGCACCTCGGGGGGGAGAAATGGATCATCGGCGGCGCTCAGCAGCAAGGTGGGGGTGCGGATGCGGTCGAGGTAGCGAATGGAGCTCGATTGCGCGTAGTAGTCGTCGGCGTCGCGGAAGCCGTGGATGCGGGCCGTGACCGCGTCGTCGAACTCATAGAGCGAGCGTGCGCGATCGATGGCGGCGGCGTGGAAGTGGTCCGGGAAGTGGAGCCGCTTGGCGTGGGCTTTCCGGCGGAGGGTGCGAAGGAAGTGTGCCTGGTACAGGCGAGAGAAGCCCCGATCGATGTAGCGGGCGCCGCGCGCGAGATCGTACGGGACCGAGATGGCTGCGGCGGCGGCGACCTGTCGGGGGCGGTCGGTGCCCTGCTCGCCGAGCCACTTGAGGAGGACGTTCCCGCCGAGCGAGACCCCCGCGAGGACGATCGGCCGGTCGGGCTCCGCGGCGGCGAAGCGGCGGACCACGAAGTCGAGATCGGTCGTCTCGCCGGAGTGGTAGAAGCGGAGGGTGCGGTTGAGCTCCGTGCCGCAGGAGCGGAAGACGAGGATGCTGGCGGCCCACCCGCGGCGGCTCGCTTCGGCGAGGAGGCCGCGGGCGTAGTGGGAGCGCGGGCTTCCCTCGAGCCCGTGGAGGATGATCAAGCGCGGGCGGTGCGCCGGCGGCGGGGGCGCGTCGAGACACACGATGTCGAGGAAATCGCCGTCGGGGGTGTCCCACCGCTCGCTGCGGGTCGGAACGTTCGGGCGGCGTCTGACGAATTTCCCCCAGAGGGTCCGGAGGTGCGGCCCGGGGATCCACCAGGCGGGGTGGTACGTGTGGCTCGTCATGCAGGTGATCGTGGTGCGAAGGGAGTGCTAGATTCCGGGCGCACTCGAATCTCACATCCAACCGGGACCGCATGGAAGTCCAGATCTTCGGCACCAAGAAGAGCGCCGACACGCGCAAAGCGTTGCGGTTTTTTTCCGAGCGGCGGATCAAGACGCACTTCGTGGACCTGACCGAGCGTGCGGCGTCGTTGGGGGAGCTGAAGCGGTTCGCGCAGAAGTTCGGCGTGAGCGCGCTGATCGATCCCGAGTCGAAGCGGTACGCCGAGTTGGGGCTCCGTCACGCGCGCCTGTCGGACGAGCGGTGGCTGGCGACGCTCGTGGATGAGCCGCTGATCCTCCGCATGCCGCTGGTCCGGCAGCAGCACCGGCTCACGATCGGGATGGCCGAGCCCGAGTGGGCGGCGTGGATCGCCGGGTCGTGACACAGCTCTCGCTCTCCAACGTCGCCGTCGAGCTCGGCGCGACGCTGCTCTTCTCCGACGTCACCTTCACCGTCACGGCGGGGGAGCGGTGGGGGATCATCGGGCGCAACGGGACGGGGAAGACGACGCTCTT
>JADGGM010000116.1 GCA_019689955.1 Gemmatimonadaceae bacterium | reverse complement strand
CCCCTGCGCCGGCGATCAGAAGCTGACCGCGCCCTCCACCATCACCCCGTGGAACCGGCCACCGTGCCGGATGTCGGTCACCGGGAAGTCGTGGTACTTCTGGTCCACGTACTCGACCTTCGCCAGGATGCCCGAGGTGATGAACCATCCGCCGGCGATCTGGACGCGGTCCACGCTCACGTCGTTCGGGATCCCCGCGAGCTTGCCGCTGGCGGTGTTGTAGCGCGCGCCCACGTAGAGCTGCTCGTTCGGGAGGAAGCGGTAGACCACGTCGCCCGCGTACTGGTCCCAGGTGCGCTTCACCGTCTCGGTGGCCGCGGCGCCGCGGGCCGTCTCGATGTTGCCGAACAGCTCGAGGCCGTGGAACTTCACGAACGGGTTGACGACGAACGCCGTCACGCTGCTCCGGAACCCCGGCTGCAGCGCGCCGGACCACGCCTGCGACGACTCGCTCGACTGCGTGTTCTCCATCACGTCGTAGTAGCGCGAGCCGGCGCGGTCGCCGCTGTAGAGCGTGTTGCTCGCCGACTTGCGCGTGGTGTACATCGAGCCCGTGAGGCGCACACGGAGGTCGGGGGAGAGCTGCTTGTCGACGCCGAGCTTCGCGAGATAGCTCGGGGCCCGCTTCTCGGGGGCGGTGACCTGCCCGTGCACCTCGCCCCCCGTCACGCCGCCCATGGCGAGCCAGCCGTTGCTGCGGAGATAGATCTCACCGCCGATCTCGGTGGTGAACGCATCCATGATCAGGTTGCCGACGAACGGGTTGTAGATCGTGTTCCCGTTGTCGCTGCGGCGGAAGTGCTGGTCGCCGTAGTTCACCTCGAAGTGGCCGACCTTCACCGTGACGACCTTCATCACGCGGTCGAGGAGGGCGTTGTCGAAGGGGAGCTTGTCGACGAGCAGATAGCCGTCCTTCACCCACGTCTCATCGTGGTGCCGGGAGGACATGTACGTGGTCACGGCCACGCGGATGCCGTCGGCCATCTGGGCGTTGAGATACAGGTTGGCGACGGCGTTGTTGAACCCCGCGCCGATCCTGATGAGCTGATTCTGGTCGACGTCGTTCACGACGTTCGGCGCCGCGCTGTTGCGGTGGTGGAGGTCCTGGAACTGCTGGGTGAAGGAGGCGCCCCAGCCGAGCTTGAAGCCGGTGTACTTCACGGTGTCGTTCTTCGGCGCCTCGAACATGTTCAGGCCGCGCTTGTCGACGGGGCGAAGGTGCTGGTGCACGATCGCCGGCTCGTTGCTCGGCGCGGGGGCGGCGGTTCGAGCCGGAGTGACGGTGCTGTCGGCAGCGGCGGTCGTCGCCGCGGCCGGCGCGGCGCTCATGGTGGGCGCGGCGGCGCTCTGCTGCGCTCCCAGGGGGGCGGCCCCTGCCAGCGCGGCCGCGACGGCGGCGAGAGCTACACGAGTCGTTCGCATATGACGATGGTGGTCGAAGTGGTGGTGCGGTATGCGCCGCCGGTGTGGATCACCGGACGGGCGGCGTTGCTCACTCCGTAGTTGCCGGTGCGTCCTTGAGGTGCAGGTCGAAGTTGACGGTGACGTCGTTGCCGACCTTGAACGCGCCGAGCATGAGCGACGGGGGCTTGAGGCCGTAGTCCTTCATGCTCACCACGTACCGGCCGACGACGCGCAGGGCGCCGCCGCTGTCGGGGCGCGCGGTGGCCGCGATGGTGATCGGCTTCTCGGTCCCGCCAAGCGCGAGGGTCCCGGAGAGCGTGAGGGCGACGCCCACGCTGTCCTTCACGAGATCGTACGTGGCGAGATGGAAGCGAATGTCCGGGTGCTCCTCGGCCTTGATCGCCTTGCGCAGATGCTCGTTCATCTTGCCGTTCTTGCAGTCGAGCGAGTTGGCGGGCACCGTCACCTCCACGCCCGTGACGGCCTTCTCCCCGGCGAGCACGCGCGCGACGGCGTCGTCGGACGAGGCGACCTGCACGTGGAGCGACGTGGCGGTGCAGGAGAAGCTGCGCACGTTCGAGGTGCCCTCCACCCAGAGGCGGCTCTCGGGCTGCAGCGTGAGCGTCTTGCTCGCGGCGCGAAACGCGACGAGCACGGAGGCGGGGGCGAGGATCAGGAGGGCGATGAGCACTCGTTTCACTGTGTTGCGCATAAGACCCACTCCGCTGAAGTTCTGACGGCGCGCCGCATCGGGTCCTGCGGCGGTGGCGACAATGTCGGAAAGGCCGGGATCGGCATCAGTCGGGCGAACCCGGAACTTCGCGCGGGACCGGGCCGACATCGTGGTCCGGTATCCCCCGACCTCGGCCGCGCGCGCGATCATGACTGCCCCGCCGCGCACGGCCCCGAGGGGTGACGGTACGCATCGAGGGTGAACACGACGGCTCCGACGTTCGGCATCGCGCTCTCGATGCGTACGGGGAGCCGGCACGTATCGTCCGACAGCGCGAAGCGCAGAATCCCTTCCCCGGCATAGTGGCGCGAGTCGCGCACGCGCATCTCGACGAGCACGATGCGGAAGTGCCCCGCCTTGGTCGTGAGCGTGTCGCGCGCGAGGACGCGCACGATGGTCGGGTTGCGCTCCGCGTCGAAGTAGCGGTTGAACGTGTAGCTGGTGTCGTTGGGGAGCGGGAGCGAGCGCAGGAAGTAGATGAACGACAGCTCGTCGAGCGGGGCGTCGGTGGGGCTCTCGCCGGTCTGTCCATCGGCGGTCTCCCAGCGGCGAGCTTCGGGGTAGAGCTCGACGCGTTCGTCGCGCCGGGAGAAGATGTGGCGCTCGGCCGACTCGAAGCGGAGGGCGGCCATGCGCCGGGGGTCGAGCCACGACTCCGTGCGATCGCTCCCCTTGAACGGCCCCAGCCCGGCCTTCACGACGAAGCGCAGGTGGTAGGTTTCGGTCCCGCGGACGTCGACGGGTCCGTCGACGGTCATCGTCCCACGCCCGCGCACGCCGCTGGCGCGGACGTGGTAGGCGAGCTCCTCGCCAACGGCGAAGGGAAGCGGCTCATGCCGCGCGCCAGTGGCCACGGCGGGCCCGCCGAGCGCGGCGGCCGCGAGCAACGACACGGCTCGTGGTACGCGCATATACGCTCTCCCGGTGACGGTGGTTGGCTCCGACTTCAGAGCTGCGTGCACACGTTAGCCGCGCCGAGCGGCGTCGTCCGTCGGGGGAGCCTGCAAGTTGCGCCAGCGAAACGCGGGTGTCGGCGTCGGCGAACGCCGGACAGTCGACGTCGGCGTCACGCGTTCAGCGCACCGAAGCGGGCTCGCGGAGCGCATGCCCGCATTTCCCCGACGCACCTTCCTCCTTTCCGCGACTGGCGCCCGCGGCGCAGGCGCTCATCATGCGGGCATTGATGGCAGGCGCGATTCACCGGAGGTGATCATGACGAGCCAGGCAGCCTCATCGATCACGCCCGCGGCGGGCGTGGAGCGCGCACGCGAGGGGAGCACCGCCACCGCGGCGGAGCCGCGCTACGTGCAGTGGCTCGACGCGCTCACGCGCGCCGACGTGCCCACCGTGGGCGGCAAGGGGGCGAACCTCGGTGAGCTGACGGCGGCCGGGCTCGCCGTGCCGCCGGGGTTCGTGGTGACGGTCGATGCATACCGTCGCTTCGCCGCGGCCGGGGGGCTCGCGGAGGAGATCGCGCGGCGCACAGAGGGGCTGGACGTGGAGGACACGCCGCGTCTCGACGAGGTCTCGGCGGGGATCCGCGCGCTCGTCGTGCGCACGCCGGTGCCGGTGGACGTGCAGCGGGCGATCGCCGACGCGTACACGCGCCTGGCCGAGCGCACGGAGACGCCGACGCCCCCGGTGGCAGTCCGATCCTCCGCGACGGTCGAGGACGCGGCGACGCTCTCGTTCGCCGGGATGTTTCAGAGCTTCCTCAACGTGCGCGGGGTGGAAGCATTGCTCGACGCCGTGCGCGGGTGCTGGGCATCGGGGTTCACGTCGCGCGTGATCTACTACCGTGCGCGGCAACGGATGGCGGCGGAGCTGGAGATCGCGGCGATCGTGCAGCAGATGGTGAGCTCCGACGCCTCGGGGGTGATGTTCACCGCCGACCCCGCGACCGGGGATCGGCAGCGACTCGTGATCGAAGCAGCGTGGGGGCTCGGGGAAGTCGTGGTCGGCGGGCAGGTGACGCCGGACCGCTACGTCGTCGACAAGCCGACGCGCGCGATCGTCGAGACGCGCGTGGGGCGGAAGTCATTCATGCTCGTGCGCGACGCGTCCACGGGGGAGACGCGGCGTGTGGAGTTGGACGGCGATCCTCGCGCCGACGCGCCGGTGCTCTCGCCGGAGCTGGTGCTCGCCATCGCGGACCTCGGTGTGCGCATCGAGGAGCACTACGCGGCCCCGCAGGACGTGGAGTTCGCCGTGGAGGGAGGGAAAGTGTTCCTCACGCAGACGCGGCCGATCACGACGCTCCCCCCTTCCCCGTCCCTGGCCTCGCAGCAGCCCGGCAGCGCAGCCGCGGCGCCGCTGGTGCGCGGGCTCGGTGCGAGCCCCGGGCGTGGGAGCGGGACGGTGCGCGTGCTCGCGTCTCCGGCCGACGGACCGCGCGTGCAGCAGGGCGACGTGCTCGTGGCGCCGATGACGTCGCCGGATTGGGTGCCGATCATGCGGCGGGCGGCGGCGATCGTGACCGATGCGGGCGGGATGACGTCGCACGCTGCGATCGTCTCGCGAGAGCTCGGGATCCCGTGCATCGTCGGAACGCGTGACGGGACCACGGCGCTGCACGACGGGATGGTCGTGACGGTGGACGCGACGCACGGTGTCGTGCTGGCAGGAACCGTCGCCGCCGCTCCGCGTCCCCAGGCGCCGGGGCTCGCGGAGCCCGCCGCGCCCTCCGCCGCGATCACGGCGACGCGTCTGTACGTGAACCTGGCCGAGCCCGAG
Source organism: Gemmatimonadaceae bacterium (assembly GCA_019689955.1). Taxonomy (GTDB): domain Bacteria; phylum Gemmatimonadota; class Gemmatimonadetes; order Gemmatimonadales; family Gemmatimonadaceae; genus JADGGM01. The sequence goes on along the minus strand of JADGGM010000116.1, from coordinate 2,966 downwards.
CTGGCGGAGGCGGTCGCAGCGCGGGACGTGGACGGCGTGGGGCTGCTGCGCGCGGAGTTTCTCCTCCTCTCGGCGCTCGACCAGACGCACCCGCAGCAGATGATCGCCGAGCACCGCGAGGCCGCGTTCACCGCGCGCATGGCCGAGGGGATCGAGCAGATCGCGCGCGCGTTTCACCCGCGGCCGGTGATCTATCGGGCGATGGACTTCCGGTCGAACGAGTTCCGCGGGCTGCGCGGGGGCGCCGAGCACGAGCCCGTGGAGGCCAACCCCATGATCGGGTTGCGCGGGTGTTACCGCTACACGCGGCAGCCCGAGCTCTTCGCGCTCGAGCTGGCGGCGCTCGCGCGGGTGCGCGCGCGCTTCGACAACGTGCACCTCATGATCCCCTTCGTCCGTACCGGCTCGGAGATGCGCGAGTGCACGCGGCTCATCGCGGCGAGCCCGCTCCCGGCGACGGGGCGGATGGAGCTCTGGGTGATGGCGGAGGTCCCGTCGATCGTCACCTGGCTGCCCGAGTACGTGCGGCTCGGCGTCACCGGGGTCTCGATCGGGTCGAACGATCTCACGCAGCTCGTGCTCGGCGTGGACCGCGACAACGAACAGCTCGCCCCGCTCTACGACGAGCGCGACCCGGCCGTGCTGGAGCACATCCACGCGATCATCCGCCGGTGCCACGAGCTGGGGATCACGTGCTCGATCTGCGGGCAAGCGCCATCCGTGCACCCGCAGTACGCGGAGCAGCTCGTGCGGTGGGGGATCGACTCCGTCTCGGTGACCCCTGACGTCCTGGAGCAGACGCGGCGCAACATCGCGCGCGCCGAGCATCGGCTGCTTCTCGAGGCGGCGACGCGCGCGGACGGACGCTGATCCGTTCCCCGCGCGCCGCGCGCCGCTCAGCCTTCGGGCTCGCGCTCCGGATTTCCCCGGGGCTCGGGCACGGCGAGGACGGGGCACTCGGCGCCGCGCAGGACCTCGCTCGTGGTGCTCCCGAAGATGGCGCGCTGCACGGCGCGGTGACGGCGGCAGCCGAGGACGATGAGGTCGGTGCGCAGCCGGTGCGCGGCGGCGAGGATCTCCTGCCCCGGCTCGCCGAAGGTGACCTCCGCGGCCATGCGGCTCGGCGGGAGCCCTGTCATCTCGAGCCCGCTGAGCCAGTGCTGCGTCTCGCCGCGCGCCGTGCGACGGGCGCTCTCCCACGCCGGCGCGTCGCGATCGCTCTCCGACGCGCCGCCGAGCATCGCGCTGATCACCGACGAGCTGATCACGTGGAGCAGCGTCACGTTCGCTCCCCAGCAGGCGCCGAGGAAGCCGGCCCACGAGAGCATCCACGGCGTGGCGGGGGTGTCGGTCACCGGCACGAGGATGTGTTGTGGCCGGCGCTCCCGCGGCATCGCGGCGAGCAGTACCGGCACCGACGCGGCGCGGAGCACTCCCTCGGCCGTCGTGCCGAGCCGGTTCCAGAGCCCCGGGCGCTCGCCGTGCTTCCCCACGACGACGAGGTCGGCATCGTACACCGTGGCCGCGTCAGCGATCTCGGCCACCGGATGGCCCACGCGGATCGCGATCTCCACGCGCGACGGCTGGAGCTCGGCGGCGAGCTCCTGGAGCCGCCGGTCGGCGCCGACGCGGGCGGTCTCGACGAGCATCTCGCGGCGGGGGAAGCGCCCGCGGAGCATGGCCGGCGGCTCCGGGACGGTGATCGCGTGCACGAGCACGAGCGTCGCCTGCGGGGCGAAATGGTGCGCCACCCAGTGCGCCGCGGTGACGGCGGGCGCGCCGAAGTCCATCCCGATCGCGATCCGGTCGAGCTTCATGGGTGCCTCCCGGGGATCATCGTTCGCGCGGCATTCCCGGCGGCCTGGACGTCGTGCCGCCGTGCCGCAATGTGCCACCGTGCGGCGCGGCGCGCATCAGTCGTTCGCCGGAGCGCGCATCGGCGAATCCCCGACAGCGCGCGCCACGGCGCCGCCCGGCGACGGCGTCCGCACTTCCCGGACACCTCCTCCGCGCTCGCCTGACTCCGCGCGCGGGCCGCGCGCCGCATCGTGCAGCGACGCGAACGACAGGGTTCCCGATCTCGGAGGTATGGCCATGAAAACCGAAGCACCGCTCCCGCAGAAGACGGATCTCCAGCTCCAGCAGGACGTCCTCGACGAGCTGCGCTGGGAGCCGCGCGTGCGGGAGGACAACATCGCCATCGCGGTCCGGAACGGCGTCGTCACGCTGAGCGGCCGCGTGGAGAGCTACGCCCAGAAGGTCGCCGCCGAGCGCGCCGTGCGCCGCGTGGCCGGCGTGCGGGGGATCGCCGACGATCTCGAAGTCGCGCTGCCGGGGACGTCGGAGCGGACGGACACGGAGATCGCCCGCGCGGCGGTGGCGGCGCTGGAATGGGACGCCGAAGTCCCCCACGAGCGCATCACGGTGAAGGTGGACGAGGGCTACGTCACGCTCGAGGGGACGGTGGACTGGTTCTTCCAGAAGTGGGCGGCCGAGCGCGCCGTGCGCAACCTGACCGGGGTGAAGGGCGTGATCAACCACATCGAGCTCAAGCCCAAGGTGGCGGAACGAGACGTCGAGCGAAAGATTCGGGCGGCGCTGCACCGGAGCGCGGACCTGGAGGCGAACCGCATCACGGTCGAGGCATCCGGCGGCCGCGTCACGCTGCGCGGCACCGTGCGGTCGTACGCCGAGCGCAACGAGATCGAGCGGGCCGCGTGGTCCGCGCCCGGCGTGGTCGAGGTCACCGACCTGACGACGATCAGCTCGTGACCGCGGCGCGCGGACGCGGCGCTGCCGGGCGCGTCCACCACCTGCCAGCGCCCGTGCTCCGCCCGCACGAGGACGTACGGCTTTCGCGCCTCGCGGTCGGGCGTTCGGCCGATCGGCCCTAGGCTCTGTTTAGGAATAGTGCTCCGGAAATTGCGGCATTCTCTGCCCAAGTCGAGCGGAGCGCCGAGCGATGC
>JADGGM010000115.1 GCA_019689955.1 Gemmatimonadaceae bacterium | reverse complement strand
ACGGCGTGGCGGGTGGGTGCGGATTTGTTTATAAGAGACTGGGGCGCGCCGCAGCCGGCGCGCTCCCCTCGCTTCACCCTTCCTCAGGCCGATGGTGTCGCAGACGCTCATCTCCACCGTAGCCCGCGAGCTCTCGCTCGCCCCGCAACAGGTCGCCGGCGCGCTCGCGCTGTTCGACGAAGGGAACACCCTCCCGTTCATCGCCCGATACCGCAAGGAGGCCACCGGCGGCCTCGACGAGGTCCAGCTTCGCGAGGTGCGCGACCGTGCGCAGTATCTCCGCGAGCTGGAGGAGCGCCGCGCCGCGATCATCAAGAGCATCGAGGAGCAGGGGAAGCTCACCCCCGAGCTCCAGGCGCAGCTCGCGCGCGCCGAGACGAAGCAGGCGCTGGAGGACCTGTATCTCCCCTTCAAGCCCAAGCGCCGCACGCGCGCGCTGATCGCCCGCGAGCGAGGGCTCGAGCCCCTGGCCGGCCTGCTCTGGGCGGGCGCGCACGACGAGGCGGCGCTCGAGCGCGAAGCGGCGGCGTACGTGAACGCGGAGAAGGAGGTCCCCGATGTGGCGCACGCGCTCGCCGGCGCGCGCGACATCCTGGCCGAGCGCATCGCCGAGAACGCCGAGCTGCGCGGCCGCATCCGCGACGTGATGCGGCGCGAGGGGCGTGTGCGCTCGCGTGCGATCACGGGGAAGGAGAATGAGGTCTCGAAGTTCCAGGATTACTACGACTTCGCGCAGCCGCTCGCCGAGATCCCTTCGCACCGCATGCTCGCCATCCGGCGCGGCGAGACCGAAGGGTTCCTCGTCTGGAACATCGAAGCGCCGGCCGAGCGGATCGTGGGCGAGCTGGAGCAGGAGTACGCCGCGCGGCACGCCGTGCCGGCGCAGATGCGGCTCGTCGTGCAGGACGCGTACAAGCGCCTCATCGCTCCCGCGGTGGAGATCGACCTGCGCGTCGAGCTCAAGACGCGCGCCGACGAGGAGGCGATCGCGATCTTCGGGCGAAACCTCGAGCAGCTGCTGCTCGCCCCCCCGGCCGGGGAGCGCGTGGTGATCGGGCTCGACCCCGGCTTCCGCACCGGCGTGAAGGTCGCGGCGGTGTCGCGCACCGGCGCGGTGGTGGCGACCGACACCATCTTCCTCCATCAGCCCGACCGGTTCGCCGCGACGCTGCTCGCCCTCATCGCGCGCCTCGACGCGGAGCTCATCGCCATCGGCAACGGGACCGCGTCGCGCGAGACGGAGGCGCTCGTGCGCGACACGCTCCGCGAGCGCGGGCTCGATCGCCCGCAGGTGGTCGTGGTCAACGAGGCCGGGGCGTCGGTTTACTCGGCTTCGGACGTGGCCCGCACGGAGCTCCCCGACCTCGACGTCTCGCTCCGCGGCGCCGTCTCCATCGCGCGCCGGTTGCAGGACCCGCTCGCCGAGCTCGTGAAGATCGACCCCAAGTCGATCGGCGTGGGGCAGTACCAGCACGACGTCTCGCAGCCGCGGCTCAAGCAGCGGCTCGACGAGGTGGTGGAGAGCTGCGTGAACCGCGTCGGCGTCGAGGTGAACACCGCGTCGGTCCAGCTCCTCTCGTACGTGGCCGGGATCGGCCCCGCGCTGGCGGCGAACATCGTGAAGTGGCGCGACGAGCGCGGCGGCGTGCGCGCGCGGGGGGAGCTGATGGAGGTCCCCCGCCTCGGCGCCAAGGCGTTCGAGCAGGCCGCGGGCTTTCTGCGCGTGCGCGGCGGCGCGCACCCGCTCGATGCCTCGGCCGTCCACCCGGAGCGCTACCCGCTCGTGGAGCGCATGGCCGCGGACCTCGGCGTGCCGCTCGCGGAGCTGATCGGCAACGACGCGCTGCTGAAGCGCATCGAGCCCGACCGCTACGTCGGCGACGGCGTCGGCCGCCCGACGCTCGACGACATCCTGGCCGAGCTGCGCAAACCCGGGCGCGACCCGCGCAGCGCCTTCGAGCCGCCCGCGTTCCGCGACGACGTGCGCGAGCCCAAGGACTTGAAGGAAGGGATGGAGCTCGACGGCGTCGTCACGAACATCGTCGCCTTCGGCGCGTTCGTGGACATCGGCGTGCACCAGGATGGGCTCGTGCACGTCTCGCAGCTCGCCGATCGGTACGTGGCCGACCCCAACACCGTGGTGCGCGTGGGGCAGAAGGTGCGCGTGCGCGTGCTCTCGGTCGACCTCGAGCGCAACCGGATCGCGCTGTCGATGAAGAGCGGGAACCCGGGGAAGCCCGGTCAGCCCGCGCCCCGCCAGCGCGCCACGCGCCCCGCCGGCCGGCCCGCGTCGCAGTCGGCGCCGCGCACCTTCAAGCCGGGCGAGATCGCGCCGAACGGGATGCGCTTCAAGTAACGCGCCGGCTCAGAGCAGCATCAGTTGCGTGTCGTCGGGCGGCCGCCTGGTGGGCGGCCGCTCGTCGTTGGTGACCAGCTCGCGCTCGATGTCGCGGAGGAAGGGGGAGGGATCGAGCGCGCGCACCCGCCCGCGCCAGGCGCGTTGCATCGCGCGGCTCACGATGAGGCGGTCCCTGGCGCGCGTCATCCCCACGTAGCACAGACGGCGCTCCTCGGCCAGCGCGGCGGCGTCGAGCGCGTCGTCGCCCCAGCGGAGCGGAAGAAGGCCATCCTCGAGGCCGACGATGAAGACGACGGGGAACTCGAGCCCCTTCGCCGCGTGCAACGTGAGCAGCGACACGCGATCGGCGCGCGGGTCCCACGTGTCGGCGTCGGTGGCCAGCGCGACGGTGTCGAGGAAGCGCATCCGGTCGTACGCGCACGACTCGGCGAGCGCGAGGAGCTGCTGCAAGGCGCCGTGAACGTCCGCGCGATCGAGGGAAGGATCGCTCTCCGCCGCGCGCTCGCCGGCCGCGCGGAGCGCCGCGGGGAGGGGGAGCGCCGCGGCGCCATCCGTGGCGGCGTCGAGCGCACGCAGGATCGCCTGGACGTCCGCGCGCTCGGCGAGCGGCTCGTGGCCGTGCGTCGTGAACGGCATCCCCGAGCGGACGAACGCCTCGCGCAGCGCGTCGGCCTGGGCGTTCGTCCGGTAGAGCACCGCGAAGCCGGCGAAGGAGAGATCGTCGCGCGCCGGGCCCTCGGTGCGCCCGCTGTCGATCGAGAAGAAGCTGTGCCCGCCGATCATCCGCTCGATGCTGTGGACCACGTGCTCCGCCTCGGCGCGCTCCGTGGGCGCGGTGTGGATCGTGATCCGGTCGAGCATCGCCCGCGCCGCGGTGGCCGGGCCGGAGGGCGCTTTCCCCGCCGCGATCACCTGGCTCGCGGCGGCGACGATCGTCCCGCTCGAGCGGTAGTTGCGCGCGAGCGTCACCGTGCGGGCGCGCGGGTAGTCGCGCGTGAAGCGCTCGAAGCAGGCGGCGTCCGCGCCGCGGAAGCCGTAGATCGCCTGGTTCGGGTCGCCGATCACGCACACGTCGCCGTCGGGCGGGGCGAGCAGGGTGAGGAGACGATACTGCAGCTCGTCCACGTCCTGAAACTCGTCGACCGAGATCGACCGGAACCGCGCGCGGTACGCGCCGGCGAGCGCGGGATCGGCGGCGAGCGCGTCGACGGCGAGGCGGACGAGATCGTCGAAGTCGACGCCGTTGCGGAGGGCGAGCTCGCGCTGGTACGCCGGGAGCACGCGCTCAACCTCGGCGCTCGGCGCGCGCCCCGTGCGCTTGACGGTGGAGATCCCGGGGAGGAGCGCACGCGCCGCCCGCTCGGTCGTGCCCGCGGCCGCGGCCAGGAGCGCGACGCGCTCCGCCTCGCTCGCCACGCGAAAGCCGCGATGGAGCCCCGCGGCGCCGGGGTGCTCGCGCAGCATGCTGAGCGCGAGCGAGTGAAAGGTGTGAATGGCGACGTCGCCCCCCACCGCGGGGAGGAGCTTGGCCAGCCGCTCGCGCATCTCCGCGGCGGCGCGCCGCGTGAAGGTGATCGCGAGGCACGCCGCCGCCGGCACGCCGCGCTCCGCCACGAGGTACGCGATCCGGTGCGTGAGCGTCCTCGTCTTCCCCGAGCCGGGGCCGGCGATGATGATGAGCGGTTCGCCCACGGTCGACGCGGCCGCTCGCTGGTCCGCATCGAGATGCGCGAGAACGCCATCATCGCCCCCCGCCTCCGCCGAGGCGACATCGGGCGTCGCGCGAGCGTCGCTCGCCGAGTCCAGCGCGTCGGGCAGTAGCGGCGCGGCGTCGCGCGGAGCGCGATCACGCGCCCGGGGAGCGGGGGCGGCGAGCGGCACGTCGAAGAGGAGCCCGCCGCTCGTGCGGCGCTGCAGCTCGTCCGGCTCGAACAGGCGGATCACACCGTACTCGCCATCGTAGCCGGCGTCGCGGATCACGCGCCCTTCCCGCAGGCGGCCGATCGCTTCGGCGAGGAGCGAGGAGCCGGCGCGCGCCACGTCCTCGAGCGGCACGTCGGCGAGGATCGACAGCTCCGGCCCCAACGTGCCGACGAGACGATCGTAGCTCCGTTCCACGGCCTTGCTCGACGGCGACGTCCCCGCGAGCTCGGCCAGCACCTCGGGGAGCGGGACGAGGTTCGACACCTCTCCCGCGGTCGCCGGCCGCGTCGGGTCCGACTCGGCGCGGTCGGCGAGCGTCTCGACGCGGTGCAGCACGCCGACCGTCGTGGGCTGGCCGCACACCGGGCAGCGGCCGCCGTGCGCGATCGTCTCGCGCGGCTCGTGGCGCACGCCGCACTTGCGGTGCCCGTCGAGGTGGTACTTCCCCTCCTCCGGAAAGAACTCCACCGTCCCCACGTAGCCCTCGCCCGTCTCCAACGCGCGGCGGATCGCGAAGTAGTCGCGCTCCCCGTCGAACACCGTCGCCTCGCGCCCGAGCTTGGGCGGCGAGTGCGCGTCGGAGTTGGAGACGAGGCGGTAGCGGTCGAGCATCGAGAGCCGCCAGCTCATCGGCGGGTCGGACGACAGCCCGGTCTCCACGGCGAAGATGTGGTCCGCGAGATCGCCGTAGCACTCGGTGATCGAGTCGAACCCCGACTTGGAGCCGAGCGCGGCGAACCACGGCGTCCAGATGTGCGCCGGGATGAGGTACGACGCCGGGTCCGACGCCAACGTGATCTCGAGCAGATGCCGCGAGTCGAGCCCGAGGATCGGCCGCCCGTCGGAGGTGATGTTCCCGATGCGGGCGAGGCTCGACGCGATGCGGTCCGCCGCCTCGAAGCTCGGGGCATAGAGCAGGTGATGGATCTTCCGCGTCCGCTCTCCCTTCTTGTAGATCGTGGAGATCTCCACCGAGAGCATGAACCGCGTCTCGCCGAGCCCCGGCGTGGGGAGCGTGCGCGCGAGCTCCCGCGCGAGGTCATCGCGCAGGCGGAAGAGCCCCGGTTCGGCGGGGACCAGCTTCGCCTTCAACTCGGCCATCCACGCCGGGTGCGTGAAGTCCCCCGTCGCCACGACGCTGATCCCCTTGCGCGCGGCCCAGTACGCGAGGTGCTCGACGTCGGCATCGCGGCTCGTGGCGCGCGAGTACTTGGAGTGGACGTGGAGGTCGGCGTGGAAGCGCATCGGGGCGGGGTCGGTGAGGGCGATCCGGGCGTGGTCGAGTCGATCGAACGATACGCGGCGCCGAGCGGGCGAAGCAAGGCGGTGGCATTCAGCGCGTTCCCGTCGGCGGCGACCGGCCTGGCGACCCGGACCGAGGCGGGAGGTGACGCCGGTCCTCCCACCAGGGTCTGCCTGGATGTCGCGGTGCGTCCGTCGGGCGCACCTTCCCTTGGTATGCACGTCGGAGGAGCTCATGCGATTTCACGGCGCAGCAGTCGTCGTCACGACCCTCATCGCCGCACTGGCGGCGTGCTCGAGTGATGCCCCCACGAGCCCGAAGCTGCAACAGGCGCCGTTCGCCGGCGGGGCCGGCGGGGCGTCCGAGGACAGCACCCCGCAAGGTCTGCCGGCAACGTTTCGGGTGCACGGCCGCGTGGTCGGCGTGGCCGGCGTCGTCGCGGCCCCGGGGTCCAACGACACGCTGCGCTACGTCCCCGTAGCCGGCGCGCCGATCACCATCTATCACAACGTGCTCGTCGACGGCGTCGCGACCCAGGTCGTCGCCGCGCACACCGTCTCCGGGGCGGATGGAACGTACCAGGTCGATGGGCTCGAAGGGGGATACTACATCGTATCGGTTACCGCCCCCGCCGGCTCGCCATGGGCCGATGGCTGGAACTACCTCCCCGGCACATGGACCGACGTCACCGTCGACGTCTACCTTTGGCAGAAGCCGTAGCCGGTGATATGTTCTCGGTCACGCCGCGCGCGCGCACGGTTCCTGCGCGCGGCGCGACCGAGGGCATTCATGACATCACCGACATCGACCGTACGTCCGGGCGCCGCTCCGGCGCCCCGTCCCACTCATGCGCCCGCCCCTGGCGAGGCGGCCGAAGCCCAGACCCACCGCTGGATCATCCTCATCGGGCTGATCACCGCGGCGGTCATGGAGGTGCTCGACACCACCATCGTCAACGTCTCGCTCCCCCAGATGGCCGGGAACCTGGGCGCGACGTTCCAGGAGATCAGCTGGGTCGCCACCTCGTACATCCTCTCCAACGTCGTCGTCCTCCCGATGACGGCGTTCTTCACGTCGACCTTCGGGCGCCGGAACTACCTGTCCGCGTCGATCCTGCTGTTCATCATCGCGTCGTTCATGTGCGGCACGTCGAACAGCTTGGGCGAGCTGGTCCTCTGGCGCGTGCTGCAAGGCGCCGGCGGCGCGGCGCTCCTCTCCACCGCGCAGGCGACCATCCGGCAGATCTTCCCGCTGGAGCAGCAGGGGATCGTGCAGGCGATCTTCATCCTCGGGATCATCGTCGCCCCCACCCTCGGCCCCACGCTCGGCGGGTGGATCACCGACAACTACTCGTGGCACTGGATCTTCTTCATCAACGTGCCCATCGGCTTCGTGTCCGCGTTCATCGTCACGACCTTCCTCCACGATCCGCCCGGGATGCGGCGCCGCATCCCGATCGACTGGGCCGGGATCAGCCTGCTCACCGTCGGGCTCGCGACGCTGCAGTACGTGCTCGAGGAGGGACGCTCCAAGGACTGGTTCGCTGACCCGCTGATCGTACGGTTCTCGGTGGTCTCGGGGGTGTGCCTGCTGCTGATGCTCTGGTGGGAGCTCTCCCCGCGCAACAAGCACCCCGTGGTCGACTTCCGCGTGCTCAAGAACCGGCAGCTCGCGGGATCGATCTTTCTCTTCGTGGCGCTCGGCTTCGGGCTCTACGGGGGCGTGTTCATCTTCCCGCTGTTCACGCAGAACCTCCTCGGCTTCACCCCCACGGAGACCGGGCTCACGCTCATGCCCGGCGGGATCGCGACCGCGATCGTGGCGGTCATCTGCGGCCGCCTCCTCAACGGCCCGAAACCGCTGGTCGACTCCCGTATTCTCATCTACATCGGCGTGGCACTGTTCATCAGCGCCATGTGGGACCTGGGGCACCTCACCACGCAGGCGGGGGAGAGCGATTTCTACATCCCGCTCATCATCCGCGGCGCGGCCCTGGGTTTCCTCTTCACGCCGATCAACCAGATCGCGTACGGGAGCCTCAAGCCGAGCGAGGCGCAGCAGGCCTCGGGGCTGATCAACCTCGCGCGCCAGCTCGGCGGATCGTTCGGGATCGCAGTGCTCGCCACCTTCGTGGACCGGCAGACGCAGTTCCACCGCGTGGACCTGCTCTCCAACGTGTATCCCGGCAACCCGGCGGTCGAGCAGCGCATCCACATGATCACGGCGGGGCTCGTCGCCAAGGGGTACACGCTGTGGAACGCGCAGAAGGCGGCGCTGGCCGCGCTCGACGGCATCGTGATGCGGCAGTCGACGATGCTCAGCTACAACGATGCGTGGATGCTC
>JADGGM010000114.1 GCA_019689955.1 Gemmatimonadaceae bacterium | reverse complement strand
TCAGTTGAGCACCATCCGGGCCACCGCCCCTCGCGGCGCCGCCCTCCAGTCGGCTTACCCCGCCCCGCTCTCCTCCCGCTCCTCCCGCGCGAACCAGCTCGCCTTGAGGTAGTCGCGGTTCATCCGCGAGATCACGTCGATGCTGATCTCCTTGGGGCACGCGGCCTGACATTCACCGTGCCACGAGCACCCGCCGAACTCCTCCGCGTCCATCTGCGCGACCATGCTCAACACGCGCCGGTAGCGCTCGGGCTGCCCCTGCGGCAGGAGCCCCAGGTGCGCGATCTTCGCGCCCGTGAAGAGCGACGCCGAGCCGTTGGGGCACGCCGCCACACACGCGCCGCACCCGATGCACGCGGCGGCGTCCATCGCGTCGTCCGCCGCGGTCTTCGGGACGAGGATGTTGTTCGCGTCCTGCGCGCGCCCGGTGGGCGCGGTGATGTACCCGCCGGCCGCGATGATCCGGTCGAGCGCGCTCCGGTCGACCACGAGGTCCTTGATCACCGGGAACGCGCGCGCGCGCCACGGCTCGACGTAGATCACGTCGCCATCCTTGAAATGGCGCATGAAGAGCTGGCACGTCGCGGTCCCGCGCTGCGGGCCGTGCGCGGCGCCGTTGATCATCATGCTGCACGAGCCGCAGATCCCCTCGCGGCAGTCATGGTCGAAGGCGATCGGCGTCTCGCCCCGCTGGATCAGCTCCTCGTTGACCATGTCCATCATCTCGAGGAACGACATGTCGGGGGCGACGTTGCGGGCGGTGTACTGCACGAACCGCCCCTCGGACGAGGCGTTTGCCTGACGCCACACGTAAAGTGTCAGGTTCATGATTACTTGTAGCTCCGCTGCGCCAGGTGAACGTACTCGAACGAGAGCGGCTCCTTGTGCAGCACGGGGCTCGCACCGTCGCCCGCGTACTCCCACGCGGCGACGTACGCGAAGTGCTCGTCGTCGCGCAGCGCTTCCCCTTCGGGGGTCTGGCTCTCCTCGCGAAAGTGGCCGCCGCACGATTCGCGGCGGTGCAGCGCATCCAGACAGATCAACTCGGCCAGCTCCAGGAAGTCTGCCACGCGCCCCGCCTTCTCCAGCGCCTGGTTCAGCTCCACGCCGGTGCCGGGAACGTTGACGTTCTCCCAGAACTCCTCGCGCAGCTCGGGGATCCGCTGCAGCGCGTACTTGAGCCCGGACTCGTTGCGCGACATCCCGCAGTAGTCCCACATGATCTTCCCGAGCTCGCGGTGGAACGAGTCGACGGTGCGCTTCCCCTTGATCCCGAGGAGCCGCTGCGTCCGCTCGGCCACGCACGCCTCCGCCTCGCGGAACGCCGCGTGGGTGGCGTCGACCTTCTCCAGCTTCGCCGTCGCCAGGTAGTGCCCGATCGTGTACGGGAGGATGAAGTAGCCGTCGGCGAGCCCCTGCATGAGCGCGCTCGCCCCCAGGCGGTTCGCCCCCTGGTCGGCGAAGTTGGCCTCCCCGGCTACGTGGAGCCCGGGAAGGGTGCTCATGAGGTTGTAGTCGACCCAGAGCCCCCCCATGGTGTAGTGCACGGCGGGATACACGCGCATCGGGACCTTGTACGGGTTCTCGTCCGTGATGCGCTCGTACATCTCGAAGAGGTTCCCGTAGCGCTCGCGGATGGCCTGCTCGCCCAAGCGCTTGATGGCGTCGGCGAAGTCGAGGTAGACGCCGAGCCCGCCGGGGCCGACGCCGTACCCCTCGTCGCACATCCGCTTCGCCGCGCGCGAGGCGATGTCGCGCGGGACGAGGTTCCCGAAGCTCGGGTAGAGCCGCTCCAGGTAGTAGTCGCGCTCGCTCTCCGGGATCTGGTCCGGCGGGCGCTTGTCCCCCTTCTGCTTCGGCACCCACACGCGCCCGTCGTTGCGCAGCGACTCGCTCATGAGCGTGAGCTTCGACTGATGCTCGCCGCTCTGCGGGATGCACGTGGGGTGGATCTGCGTGTAGCACGGGTTGGCGAACGCTGCGCCGCGCTTGTACGCGCGCCAGATCGCCGTGCAGTTCGACCCCTTGGCGTTCGTCGACAGGTAGAAGACGTTCCCGTACCCGCCGGTGGCCAGGATCACGGCGTCGGCCACGTGGGAGGAGATCGCGCCGGTGACCATGTCGCGCACGACGATCCCGCGCGCGGCGCCGTTCACCACCACGAGGTCGAGCATCTCGGTGCGCGGGAACATGCGCACGCCGCCGAGCGCGACCTGCCGCTGGAGCGCCTGGTACGCGCCGAGGAGGAGCTGCTGCCCCGTCTGGCCGCGCGCGTAGAACGTGCGCGAGACCTGCGCGCCACCGAAGGAGCGGTTGGCCAGGAGCCCGCCGTACTCGCGCGCGAACGGGACCCCCTGCGCCACGCACTGGTCGATGATGTTCACGCTCACCTGCGCGAGCCGGTACACGTTGGCCTCGCGCGAGCGGAAGTCACCGCCCTTGACCGTGTCGTAGAACAGCCGCCAGACCGAATCGCCGTCGTTCTGGTAGTTCTTGGCGGCGTTGATCCCCCCCTGCGCGGCGATGCTGTGCGCACGCCGCGGGGAATCCTGGAAGCAGAAGCACTCGACCTGATATCCGAGCTCGGCCAGCGACGCGGCGGCCGACGCCCCCGCGAGCCCCGAGCCCACCACGATCACCGTGAACTTCCGCTTGTTGGCGGGGTTCACGAGCTTCATCTCGAACCGGTGCCGATCCCACTTCTGCTCGATCGGCCCATCGGGAATGCGTGCGTTGAGCTCCATGGTCACCTCACCCAGCCAAGAAGGATCGCGATCGGCACGAGCGAGAACCCGCCCCAGAGCAGGATCGCGAGCCCTGTCGCCACGCGCCGCTTGAGCGGGTTGGGCGATGGCCGGTTGAGCCCGAGCGTCCGCACCGAGCTCCACACGCCGTGGTACATGTGCAAACCGAGCGCGATCATCGCGGCCACGTAGATCAGCGTCACCCACCAGATGCGGAAGTTCCCCACCAGGTTGCCGTACACGTCCCCTTCCACGAACGGGGCCGGCCGGATGGTGCCGGTGGTGATGTGCAGGATGTGGAAGACGATGAAGAGAAAGAGCGCCACGCCCCCCCACCGCATGGAGCGCGAGGCCACGGTCGCGGCCTGCGGCGTCTTGCGGGCGTACTTGACGGGGCGCGCGTCGTGGTCGATCCGCGTGAGCTGTGCCGCGGCGATGATGTGCAGCACCACCGAGACGAACAGGATGGCGCGCATGAGCCAGAGCAGCTCGCCGATGCTGTGGTGCAGGAACGCCGAGTAGCCGTTGAGGCGCGCCGGCCCGGCGAAGATCTGCAGGTTCCCCAGCATGTGGAGCACCACCCAGGCGACCATGATCACGCCGGTCACTGCCATGACGATCTTCTTCCCGATCGTCGACTGCCAGAATGCGCCCACGCGGGTCGCTGCTCGCGCCGCCGGACGCCTGCCGGAGACCGCAGCCGGAGTAGCCATGATCAGAGGGACACGACAGACATGGGCTCACGCACCGCGTCCGCGCTCTTCGCGAGCGCCGCCTTCTCATCGGCGGTGAGCTCCACCTCGATGATCCGCTCGAGCCCCTTGCGCCCGAGCTTGCACGGCACGCCGAGGAAGAGCCCGGACATCCCGTACTCGCCGGTGAGCCACGCGGCGCACGGGAGGATCCGCTTCTGGTCGCGCACGATCGCCTCGCACATCTGCACCGCGGCCGACGACGGCGCGTAGTACGCGGACCCGGTCTTCAGGTACTTGACGATCTCGCCGCCCCCGGTGCGCGTGCGCTCCACGATCGCGTCGAGCTTGGCCCGGTCGAGGAGCTGCGTGACCGGGATCCCGCTGACGGTGGTGTACGAGATGAGCGGCACCATGGTGTCGCCGTGGCCGCCGAGGACCATCGCCTGGATGTCGCGCACCGAGACGTCGAGCGCTTCGGCGAGGAAGGCGCGGTAGCGGGCCGTGTCGAGCACCCCCGCCATGCCGAGCACGCGCTCGCGCGGGAACCCCGTGACCTTGAGCGCCACGTACGCCATGACGTCGAGCGGGTTCGACACCATGATGATGATCGAGTTGGGCGACGTCTTCTTGACCTGCTCGGCGACCTGTTTGACGATCCCGGCGTTGGTGTTGAGCAGGTCGTCGCGCGACATCCCCGGCTTCCGCGCGATCCCCGCCGTGATCACGACGATGTCCGACCCCGCCGTTTCCTGGTAGCCGTTGGTCCCGATGACGCGCGTGTCGAACCCCTCGATGGGCGCGGATTCCCACTGGTCGAGCCCCTTCCCCTGGGGGATCCCTTCGACGACGTCGACCATGACCACCTGCCGCGCCAGCTCCTTCTCGGCGAGCCGCTGGGCCGTGGTCGCCCCCACGTTCCCTGCCCCGACAACCGTGATTTTATTGACCATGCCGTGTGGTGACGTGATGGTGAGAGTAAGTGACGAGCCTTGGAAAGGTACGTAAGCACCACCCACGCGGGAAGCGGGGCACGACGATCGCGCGCGATCGCCGTGCCCCGCTCTCCCCCGCCGGCGTGCACGCTCACCCGCCGACTTGCGACAGCGCCTTGAGGCCGCCCACCTGGAGCTGGAGGAGGTGGTGCTCCTTCGGCTTTTCCGCGAGGGCCTGCACGTAGAGCGGGGTGAGGTCCGCGCCCGCGCGGAGCGGGTCGCGCAGGTTCACCTCGTGGTCCCCGTACAGGCAGGTGCGAAGCCGCCCGTCGGCGGTGAGGCGCACGCGGTTGCACGAGCCGCAGTAGGTGTGCGTCATCGGCGTGATCACACCCACGGAGCCGGGGGCGCTGTCGAAGCGGTAATAGGCGGCGGGGCCGTTCCCCTTCGCGGGCCCGCCGCCGGGGCTCAGGGGTGCGATCGCGGTGAGCCGGGCGAGGATCTCGTCGCTCGGCACCACGTGCGACCACTCGAGGGCGCGCATCTCCCCGACGGGCATGAGCTCGATGTACCGCACGTGCCACGGGTGCTCGAGGGTGAGGCGCGCGAAATCCTCCACCTCGTCGTCGTTGATCCCGCGCATCACGACCATGTTGATCTTCACCGGCTCGAGCCCCGCCTCCTCCGCGGCCTGCGCGGCCCGGATCGGGTCGAAGCCGAGGTTGCGGCGCGCGATCGCGGCGATCCGGTCGGGGCGCAGGCTGTCCGCGCTCAGGTTCACGCGGTCGAGCCCGGCCGCCTTCAGCTCCGCGGCGAGCTCGGGGAGCTTCACGCCGTTCGTCGAGAGCGCGATGTCCTCGATCCCGGGGATCGCCCGCAGCATCCGCACGAGCGCGCTGAGGTTGGGGCGGATGGTCGGCTCGCCGCCGGTGATCCGGAGGCGCTTGAGCCCCAGGGGCGCGAGCTGCCGCACGATGGCGGCGATCTCCTCGTAGCTCAGGATGTCCTGCTTGGGGAGCCACTCGAGCCCCGCGGCCGGCATGCAGTAGAGGCAGCGGAAGTTGCACCGGTCGGTGACGGAGATGCGCAGGTACTCAATCCCACGCCCGAACTGGTCGCGCAGCGGCTCGGTCATGAGGGCTCCTCGGCCAGCGCCTCGCGCGCGGCCCGCGTGGGGTCGACCCACGCACGTTCGCCGTCGGCGTACCACTCGCGCTTCCAGATCGGCACGCGCGCCTTGAGCGCCTCGATCACGTAGCGCGAGGCGTCGTACGCGTTCGCGCGGTGGGGGTGGGCGACGGCGATCACCACGCTCGCCTCGCCGAGCCCGAGCTCCCCGATGCGATGCTCGACGACCACGTCGTTCGTCCCGAATCGCGCCGCGGCCTCCTCGACGATGCGGCGCAGCTCGCGCTCGGCCATGGGGAGGTACGCGGTGTACTCCATCCCCGTCACCGCGCGCCCGTCGTTCATGTCGCGCACCGTCCCCACGAACACGACCGTCGCGCCGTTGGCGACGTTCGCGACCTCGGCGGTGAGCGCCGCCGGGTCGAGCGGGTGGGTGACGATCGCGCTGCGCATCTCACCCTCCGGCGACGGGAGGGATCACCGCCAGCTCGTCCCCCGGCGACAGCTCCACGTTGGTGCGCGCGAAGGCGAGATTGATCGCCACGAGCGGAGAGGGCGGAAGCGCGCTCCCGCCGGGGAGCTCGCGCAAGCGGTCGAGCGCGTCGCTCACCGTGGCGCCCGGGGGAAGGGTGAGGGAGACGGAGCTGCGGCCGAGCGCGTCGGCGTACGAGGCGAAGAGGAGAGCGGTGACCGTCATGCTGCAGCAGAGGCTCGAGGGAAGGCGGAGCGCGGAGCCCGGCGCGAATCTCGCAGCGCGCCCCGCAGACCTACAAGATACATAACGCCCCGGCCACTGGTTCCAGTGCCGGGGCGTCATTTCGTTCCACCATCCGGGACCGGGCTACGCCGCCGAGGTCGCCTCATCGGGGTGCTGCGTGCCGCCCATCTCGGCGACCAACGCGCGCAACTCCTTGGACGGCTTGAACACAGGCACGGGGCGCGCAGACACTTCGACGGGAGAGCCCGTCCGCGGATTGCGCGCCATGCGCGTCTTCCGCTGCCGGATCTTGAACGTGCCGAAGCCGCGCACCTCGATGTTCTTCTGCTCCTTCAGGGCGTCCTTGATCGCCTCGAGGAATGCGTCCACGACGCGAGCGCAATCTTTCTTCGAGATCATCGGTCCAGCGGTGCGGGAGATCTGCGCCGTCACACGCTCGACAAGGTCGGCTTTGGTCATTCGGTAACCTCGGGTCTGACGCTCGCCAGTGGGGGGCGATTCTGCCTCGAAACTACGGCCTTACCTATTGTGTGTCAACCGTTTGGCTCACCTGAGCGCACGTTCGATCTCACCGCCGCCATGAACTGCGAGAAGAGCGGCCGGGCGTCGTGCGGGCCCGGAGCGGCCTCAGGGTGATACTGGACGCCGAACACCGGGAGCTCCCGGTGGCGTAGCCCCTCGACGGTCCCGTCGTTCAGGTTCACGTGCGTCACCTCGAGCGCCGGAGCGCCCTCCACCCCCCGCTCGTCGCCGACGACCGCGAAGCCGTGGTTCTGCGAGGTGATCAACACGCGCCCGGTCTCGACCTCGCGTACCGGGTGGTTCCCGCCGTGGTGGCCGAACGGGAGCTTCTCCGTCCGCCCGCCGAAGGTGAGCCCCAAGAGCTGGTGCCCCAAGCAGATCCCCAGGATCGGCACCCGCCGGCCGGCGATGTGCCGGATGATCGGCGGCGCGTACGTCACCGCCGCCGGATCCCCGGGCCCGTTGGCGAGAAAGACGCCGTCGGGCTCGAGCGCCAGAGCGGCCTCGGCCGAAGTATCCGCCGGGATCACCGTCACGCGGCACCCTTCGGCTGCGAACAGTCGCAGAATGTTTCGCTTGATCCCGTAGTCGTACGCCACGATGTGCGTCGCGGCCTGGGGATCGCCCCACGTGTACGGCTCGCGCGTCGACACCCGCGACGCGAGATCGAGTCCTTCCATCGACGGGCAAGCCTCCAGTGCGGCAACGGCTTGCTCGTCGGGCTGCTCGCCTACCCCGATCACCCCGCGCATCACCCCGTCAGATCTCAAGTGCCGCGTGAGGCGCCTGGTGTCAACATCTTCGAGTATGGGGATTTGCGCCTTGGTGAGCCAACTTCTCAGGTCCCCGCTCGCCCGCCAGTTGGAGTGGGCCGCGGAGAGCTCCCGGACCACCACGCCGGCCACCTGCGGGCGAGCCGACTCCGGGTCTTCGTCATTGATCCCGTAGTTCCCGATCATCGGCGCGGTCATGACGACGATCTGGCCGCGGTACGAGGGGTCGGTGAACACTTCCTGGTAGCCGGTCATGTTGGTGGTGAACACGACCTCGGCCACGGCCGGCGAGAAATCGCCGCGCACGGTGCCGTGAAAAAGGGTTCCGTCCTCGAGGAGGAGGAACCCCGGACGCGCTTTCGAGTCGTTCACCGCCGCTACCGCTTGGGTGGGGTGGTGGGGGGC
>JADGGM010000113.1 GCA_019689955.1 Gemmatimonadaceae bacterium | reverse complement strand
CCGCGACACGCTAGGGATGCGCCTTCTCTTCCAGGTGCCGAACCTCGCCTTCTTCGACGTCGGCGGCGTGCGCCTCATGCTCAGCACCCCGGAATCGGCGGAGCCCGACCACCGGGCGTCGGTGATCTACTACAAGGTGCCGAGCATCCAGCCCGCGTTCGAGGCGCTGCGCGTGCGGGGGGTGGTGTTCGAGGACACGCCGCACCTGATCGCGAGGCTCGACACGCACGATCTCTGGATGACCTTTTTCCGCGACAGCGAGCGGAACCTGCTCGCCCTCATGGCCGAAGTGCCGCACTGACGCACGGCGCGGAGGACGGGGACGACAGGATGCGAAACGGCTCGTGGGGAGCGCTCCCCACGAGCCGTGCGCGTGTCGTTCGGCCTGCTCCGTCGGCGCGACTAGGGCCCCTCGTACGCCGGGGGGAGCGTCTTGTAGCGCTGCATCAGCAGGTCCTGCCGTGACGTGTCGGTCTGGCGTTGGCCGCGGATGAACACGGCCGTGGCGTGCGTGGCGAACTCGAACGGATCGCCGTCCCACACCACGACGTTCGCCTCGCGCCCGGGCTGGAGCGACCCGATGCGGTCCGCGGCGCCGAAGAGCTCCGCGGGGACGAGGGTGATCGCGCGCAGCGCGTCGTCCCACGACATGCCGTAGCCGACGGCGTTCCCCGCCTCGTAGCGGATGTTGCGGACGTTGAGCAGCTCTTCGTCGCCGCCCCCCGCGTTCCCCATGAGCGCGACGGTCACGCCGGCCTTGCGCAGCAAGGCGGCGTTGTCCTGCCGCGTGCCGAGCGAGGCGAAGCTATTCGGGATGTTGTTCATCGCGCCCACGATCACCGGCACCTTCGCGGCGGCGATCTTGTCGGCGACCATCCACCCCTCGGCCGCGCTCCCGAGGATCAGCTTGAACCCGTACTCCTTGGCCAGCGCGAGCGCGGCCTCGATGTCGCTCGCCTGGTCGGCGTAGATCAGGAACGGGAGGCGCCCCTGGATGACGGGGACCATCGCCTCGAGCTCCGCCCGCGGGACGGTCATCGTGCGGGCCTGTCCGCGGTCGAACTCCGCCCGGTGCGCGGCGTAGTACTTCGCGTCGTCGAGCAGCGCGCGGAGCTTGGCGAGGAGCTGGCCGCGCGCGCCGGTCCCGGCGCTCTGGTCGTCGGTGATCTGCGCGACCATCACGGCGGGGGCCTTGACGATCATGTCGGCCCGGGAGGTGGAGAGGAGGTCGATCAGCGCCCCCTGGCCGGCGACCAGCCCGCCCACGGGGATCGACAGGTTGCTCGTGATCCCGTCCTCGCGCGTGGCGGGGATGTACACCGAGTGGGGGTTGAGCCCGTCCCAGGCGCGGAACGAGGCGGCGATGTTGTCCGGCGTGCGCGCGTGCGACTCGTTGGCGTCGGCGCCGAACCCGACCTCGGCGAGGCCGAGCTGGTTCCCCGGGTTCACCAGCCCCGGGGTGACCCACTTGCCGCTCGCGTCCACGCGCTGCGCGTCGGCCGGGATGGCCACGTTCGCGCCCACGGCGACGATCTTGCCGTCGCGGATGAGCACCGTGCCGTTCTCGATCGGCGGGCCGCTCACCGGGAACACCTTCCCGCCGGTGATCGCGATCGTCTGCGCCCCCGCGGCGGCCGCGAAGGCGCCGAGGGCGAGGCCCAGGGCCGTCATCATGCGTGCGTTCATCGCTGGGTCCCTCCCGTCGTCTGCGCCCCGGACGTCGGCTGCGGGACGAAACCGAGCTCGAAGTCGGTCCGCCACTGTTGCTTCGGATCGCTGCGGTCGTAGAGCAGCGCGCCGTCGATCCAGACCTTCTCGGTGTGCGTGTACACGCTGAACGGATCCCCGGACCAGAGGACCACGTCGGCGTTCTTGCCCGGCTCGATCGAGCCGATCTTGCTGTCGAGGTCGAGCGCCCAGGCGGGGTTGATGGTCATCCACTTGACGGCTTCATCTTCCGAGATGTCGAAGCCGAGCGCGCGCCCCGCCGCGAGCGCCTTGGCGACCTCCTGGTTCAGGCGCTGGACCCCGGAGGGGTCGTCGGAGTGAATCATCGCGCGGACCCCGGCGTGGGCCACGAGCGCCAGGTTGCCGCGCACCGCGTCGAGCGCCTCCATCTTGAAGCCGCCCCAGTCGGCCCACACCGCGGCGCCGATCCCTTCCTTCGCGAGGATGTCGGCGATCTTGTAGGCCTCGACGGCGTGATGGAACGCCCGGATCTTGTACCCGAACTCGTGGGCGATGTCGATCATCTGCGCCATCTCGTCGGCGCGGTAGCAGTGGTTGTGCACGAGGATGTTCCCGCGCAGCACCTCGGCCAGGGTCTCCATCGCCAGGTCGCGCGCCGGGGGATCGCCCTTGTGGTCCGCGTTCCACTTGTCCCACTTGCGGCGATACTCCTCGGCCTTGATCCATTGCGCGCGGTAGCCCGCGACGTTCCCCATGCGCGTGGACGGCCCGCCGCGCTGCCCGTAGACGCGCTTCGGGTTCTCACCGCACGCCATCTTGAGCCCGTACTTCGCGCCGGGGAATTTCATCCCCTGCACGGTGCGCGACGGCACCACCTTCACGACCACGCTCCGCCCGCCGATCAGGTTCGCCGAGCCGGGGAGGATCTGCATCGTCGTCACCCCGCCGGCGAGCGCGCGCGGGAACTGCGGGTCCTGCGGCCACACCGAGTGCTCGGCCCACACGTTCGGGGTCGACGGGTTCGTGGCCTCGTTGCCGTCGGAGTTGGCTTGCACGCCGGGCGCCGGGTAGTCCCCGATGTGCGAGTGCACGTCGATGAGCCCCGGAGTGAGGAACTTCCCCGTGCCGTCGATCACCACCGTCCCCTGCCGCGCCGCGGCCTGCGCGATCTCCGGCGCGTCGGCGCTCTTCGCCACGACGGCGATCTTGCCGTCACGCAGGAGCACGGCGCCGTGCTCGATGCGCGGGCCCGCCGCCGTCAGGATGGTGACGTTGCGGATGATCGTCGGCTTGGAGGGGAAGGGTTTGTAGGTGCTCGGGAAGGGGTCGGCGTTCGGCTCGGAGAGTGCGCCGGGCCCGTAGGTCGCGGTGTGCGACGTGTCCGCGGCCGGTGCGCGAGCCGGGGTCGTGGTGGCGGGCGCTTGCGCCCCCTTGGCAGTCGCACAGCCGAGGAGGGCGATGGCCAGCGCCAGTGGGATCATGCGCATTGCGAGGCGAATCCTCCACTGATGAAGGGAAGTGAGAGGGGCAAGCTATGAGGCGGTACACGAGCTCGCTAGGGCAGCAGGCGTTCCGGGTTGGTCTCGAGCGCGGCGCGCTTGACCGACTCGGGGAGCGGGAGGGCGAGGAACTGGTCCACGTTCGCGCGCATGCTGCTCACCCCGGGGCTGGGCCAATCCGTTCCCCAGAGCAGTTGGTGCTCCAGCTCCGCGAGGCGCGGGAAGTAGTCGAGCAACCGTTTCGGGGGGATGCCGGACAGGTCGAGCCACACGTGGCGGTGGCGGCGCAGGATGAAGAACGCTTCGTCCATGTACAGCGGGCGCCCGCCGTGCGCCATGATGAGCCGGAGATCGGGGAAGTCGATGGCCACGTCGTCCAGCTCCATGGGATTCCCGTACTTGCTGCGCGCGCCGGGGAAGATGCTCGTCCCGGTGTGCACGAGCACGGGGAGCCCGCGGTCCTCGCACATCCGGTAGATCGTCGCCAGGGCGTCGAGGCCGCGCGTGTAGTCGTTCGCGGCGAACGCCTGGTGCGGCGGGTGCAGCTTGAGCACGCGCACCCCGATCTCCAACAGGTGCTCGACGGCGCGCGCGGGGTTGGGGTTGGTCACGGGATCGACGCCACCGTACGGAAGGAGACGCCGCGGGTCCGCCTGCGCGTAGCGCGCGGCGAAGTCGTTGGTCTCGTCGGTGAACCCCATGATGTTCGGGCTCGGGTAGTTCACCATCCCCACGCGGTCGATCCCCTCCTCGTCCATGATGCGGAGGAGGAGCGCAGGATCGTCCATGAGCGCCATGAGGTGCTCGGTGTGCTCGTCCTTGCCGCGCAGCATCACGGCCTTCACGGCGGGCTTGAGCTGCCGCCATGGCTGGATGTGCACGTGGAAGTCGGTGATGCGATACGCGCTCGCGGGGCGAGGCGCTGACCCGGGGCTCACCGGCCGGTGAAGTTGGGGGGCCGCTTTTCCAGGAAGGCGCGTATCCCCTCTGCCTTGTCGGCGCTGGCGAAGCACACCTGGAAGAGCGAGGTCTCGAGCGCGAGCCCCTGGGCGAGCGGGAGGTCGAGCGCGGCGCGCGTGGCCTCCTTGGCGGCGGCCACGGCCACAGGGCTCCGCGACGCGATCGTCTCCGCGAGGGCGAGCGCGCGTTCCATCAGGTCGCCGGGGGCGACCACTTCCTCCACGAGACGGAGGCGCAGCGCCTCCTCGGCGCCGATCAGCTCCCCGGTGAGGATCAACCGCAGCGCGGCGCCGAGCCCCACGATGCGGGGCAGCCGCTGCGTCCCGCCCCCGCCAGGGATGATCCCGAGGTTCACTTCCGGCTGCCCGAACGTCGCGTTGCTCGACGCGATGCGGAGGTCGCACGCCAGGGCGAGCTCCAGCCCGCCCCCTAGGCAGTAGCCGTTGATCGCGGCGATCACCGGTTTCGGAGAGCGCTCGATGGACTCGTAGATCGTCGGGGCTTTCATCGTACGCCATTGGTCCACGGCGGTCCGCCCTTCGAGCTCGCCGATGTCGGCCCCCGCGACGAAGGCCTTGTCTCCGGCGCCGGTGACGACGATCGCGCGCACGGCCTCGTCGCGGCGGGCGCGGTCGATGGCGCCCACGAAGGCGCATCGCACGGGGCCGTTGAGCGCGTTCCGCTTCTCCGGCCGGTTGATGGTCAGCACCGCCGCGCGCCCGCGCACGGTGTACGTCACGACGTCGGCTTCGCTCATGGGCGGTTCTCCCACCGGTAGAATCCCTGCCCGGTCTTCTTCCCCAGCTCCCCGCGGGCGACCTTCTCGCGCAGCAGCGCGGGGGGCGCGTACGTGGCGTCGTGCAGCGTCGCGTGCAGGTGCTCGGCGATCGCCAGGCGCACGTCGAGCCCCACCACGTCGGTGAGGCGGAGCGGGCCCATGGGGTGGTTGTAGCCCAGCTCCATCGCGCGGTCGATGTCCTCCGCGCTCGCGACGCCTTGCTCGAGCATCCGGATCGCCTCAAGGCCGAGCACCACGCCGAGGCGGCTGGTCGCGAAGCCCGGGGTGTCGCGCACCACGATCGGCTCCTTCCCGAGCGCCGCCGCGAACGCGCGCGCCCGGCCTACGGCATCGTCGCTCGTCTCGTCGCCGCGCACGATCTCCAGGAGCTTCATCGCCGGCACGGGATTGAAGAAGTGGAGCCCCAGCGCGCGGTCGCGGCGCTCCAGCGCGCTCGCGATTGCCGTGATCGAGAGCGACGACGTGTTCGACGCGAGCAGCGCGTCGCCGGGGGCGTGCGGCTCGATGGCGGCGAAGAGCCGGCGCTTGAGGTCGAGCCGCTCGGGGACGGCCTCGATCACGATCCCCGCGCCCTCCACGGCCGCGGCGACGCCCGGCGCCGCCGTGAGCCGGGCGAGCGAGGCGGCGCGCGTCTCCGGAGTGCACTTCCCCCGCTCGATGGCCGTCGCGAACGCGCGCTCGACCAGCGCCATGCCGCGCTCGAGCTGCGCCGGGTCCGCGTCCGTGAGGCGCACCGCGCACCCGGCCAGCGCGGCGACGTAGGCGATCCCGTGCCCCATGGTCCCGGCACCAATCACGGCCACGGTGGGGCGGGGCGGCGAGGTCATGCGGCCAGCGAGAGCGCCTCCCGAATCTCCGGGAGCACGTCGGTGCACAGGGCGTCCGCGCCGAGCGCGGTGAGGGCGCGCGCACGCTCCGGGCGGTTCACGGTCCACGGAATCACACGCCCCCCGGCGCCGTGCACCGCGTCCACGAGCGCCTGGTCCACCAGGTCCCACTGCGGCCACACGTCGAGCGCGTCGTGCTCGCGCATCGCGCGCACCACGTCCTCCGGCGGGCGGTCGTAGAGGAGCCCGCCGCGGAGCTCCGGCGCCAGCGCGCGCGCGCGGCGCACGGCGTCGTGGTCGAAGCTGTGGATCGCGCACCGGTGCGGGGCGGGGGATTTCCGGATCACGTCGATCACCGCCTCCTCGATCCCCGACGCCTTGAGCTCCACGAACACCTCGGCGCGCCCCTTCACCACTGCCAGCACCTCCGCCAAGGTGGGGATGAGCGCGAGCCCGCGCACCGAGAACCCCTGCAGCTCGTCGAAGGTGAGGGCGTCGATGCGCCGTCCGGCGAGCGCCGGGGTCGGCGCGGTGGCCCGCGGCACCGGGTCGTGGTGGACGATCACCACGCCGTCGCGACTCGCATGGACGTCGAGCTCGATCCCATCGGCGCCCAGCTCGAGCGCCCGGAGGAAGGAGGGGAGGGTGTTCTCCGGGCGCTCGCGCGGCGCGCCGCGGTGCGCGATGAGGAGGGGAGATCGGGAGTCAGTCGTCACTCTTTTTCGGGGCGATCCAGTCGTTTTCCTTGAACACGTCCCGCAGCAGCTCGCGGTCCGCGGCCGTCGGCATCACCGATTCGACGTACGCGGCGTAGCGCTCGCGCTCGATCGGTTCACCGTCGATCGTGAACGTCATTCCCTTGTACTGCCCGATACGGCGGTTGAACTTGATGCTCGGTACCTTGAGCGCCGGCTGGCCTTCCGGCACGTGCGTGTTGAGCCGATCGACCAACCCTTGCACCTCCTGCCGGTACAGCTCCCGCGCGTACTCGTTGAGCCGCGTGGGGTCGGGGGGCTGCGGGTTGGTGCGCTCGTCGAAGCGCCCCTTGAGCCCCCACGTGTACGCCCACTGCGCCGACGAGGAGTTGTCGGTGCCGAACAGGTCGAACGCGGTCGACACCCACTTGTTGAAGTACCGCTGCATCACGTCGGTGGGAATCTTGCCCGCTTTGATGATCCGGAGCAAGCCGTTGTTCCCGGTGCCGAGGTGGAACGACTCCTCGCGGAGCATCGGCTTCATCGAGCGCGCGAGGGGGGCGAACGCCGAGGTCGACATCATCTGCAACTGGTACTTCCCGTCGCGGTCGATGAACTCGGTGTACGCGAAGAAGTCGAGCCAGTTCTCCACGGTCTCGTTGAACGAGCCCAGGAGCCGCTCGTGCTCGTCGGCGCGCCGCTGGAGCAGCTTCTCCGCCTCGCGCTTCCCCTCGTCGCCGAAGTGGGTGATGAGGAGGTACGACATCTGCCACCCGTGCCGCATCTCCTCGGCCATCACCCGGTAGATCGACAGCAGGTCGTAGTCGCTCGGCGCGTGCTCGAGCAGGTTCCGCTGCTGCTCCACCGAGGCGAACTCCGTGTCCCCCTGGAAGATGATGAGCGTCTGGAGCGCGTCGCGGATGCGCTGGTCGGGGATATGCATGACCGTGGGCCACTTGCGCGTCCCGCGGTAGTGGCCGAACTCGATCTCCGGGACGTCGACGTCGGCGAGCTTGACGTCGAACTTGTAGTCCTTGAGCTCCTTCGCCTGGAGACCGATGTCGTCCTGCCAGACCTTGAAGAGATCGATCCAGTCGTCGAAGCTCGCGATCTTCGTGAGCGCCATGGTCGTCCCCCTCCGGTGCGAGTCTGCCGTGGCGGGCCGCGGTGGGGGTCAGGTCCCCCCGAACGCCGGGGCTCGCTTCTCGAGAAATGCGGTGATCCCTTCCGCCGCGTCTCCGCTCTCGAAGCAGCGGAGCTGGGCGTCGAGCTCGTAGTCGAGCATCTGCGTCAATGTGCGCTCCCCCGAGGCGTACACGGCGCGCTTGGCGAGCGCCAGCGCGAGCGGCGGCTTGGCCGCGAGCGTGCGCGCGAGCGCCATCGTCTCCTCCGCGAGCGCGGCGTGCGGCACCACGCGGTTGACGAGGCCGAGGCGGAGGCATTCGGCGGCGTCGATCATGTCTGCGGTCCAGAAC